>JAMOSL010000060.1 GCA_027063105.1 Campylobacteraceae bacterium | reverse complement strand
GAGTATCATCTAAAGAATCTCTTATACTTTGTGCCGATTTTATAAATTTTGCATCTATTATTCGTAAAGAATTCATTATTTACCTCCTACATCAAAAATAAATTTTACAGGTTCTTTTCCTGAACTTTTGACATCTGAGTCACCTGTTATAGAATTTATTTGAACTATATTTCCATGAACATCTCTATTATTACTTACATCATGAATAACAGCCTTTCCAGTAAACAGATATACTGATGTCTCTGGATAATATGTTACCTTGTCAGAATGACCTTTGTAATGATTTTTCCCTTTAATCACTTCATAAGTTGCTCTTCCAATAGCATCATATTGAATAGTTTCATTATTATCATTAAAATATACAATTACTTTATCGCTATGTATCCAACTTTGACCCTGTTTGACCATAACATCATTTATAAAATGAACTTGCTTATCTGCATCTCTAGCATAGAATGACTCTGATGTTATTTGAACTTTCTCTGCAAAGATGTAGAGAGGTAAAATAGTCAAGAGAAAAAGTTGTACTATAGTTTTTTTCATAAAAATTCCTAAATTTTAGATATATTATATCATTTGAATTATAAGAGTAGCTATTTATTTGGATAAAACAGTGCGTGAATTTTATTCGCTGTGGCTACTTGCCCTTTTTTATCATAAACTAATCCTGTACCTTTTATTATACTATTATTAATATAAGCAGTAAATGGGCTAGTCACATATAAAAATTCGGTTAATTTATTATACACAGCATGTTCAGCCTCATAATAATATCCATTTGTCTGTAAAACTGTTACATTATTATCTAAATAGATATTATCTTTTATAAATCTACCACTAGATGCTTTTAATATATCTACAGAATTACCTATATATTTTAAATTTTTAAGGTTTAAAACTCCACTCTCTTTTAATCCATAATCGGAATATAATTTACTAGTAATTTTATTTTTATTAACCTCTACGGTTATAGAATTATAAACTTCAAACTCTTTATAAAATGTTTGATTTTGAGCTTTTCTCTGTTTAACATCAAAAAGTAAAGATACACTTAACATGATTAAAATCATTATGAAGGCAATCCACTCTGCTCTTATAGCCATAGATTTAAATACTTTTGAGTTAATCCCTCTTTTGATATTAAGTACTCTATCATCTCCCTAACAGCTCCATCGCCACCTTTTCTAATTAAGGATACAGTTGCAATTCTTTCAACATGTTCACTAGCATCTTGAGGTACAAAAGATATTTTAGACGCCTTTAATATCTTGTAATCATTTAAATCATCTCCTATAGTAGCTACACTATCCATACTAATATTTAACTTTTGAGTAAGTTCTATTAAAGTTTCTAATTTATTTTCTATACCTTGATAGTAATACTCTATATGTAACTCTTTAGCTCTCTTCTCTACTATTTTAGATTTTCTACCTGTTATAATTGCTACTTTTTTCCCAAGCTTCATCCACGAAACAATAGCTAAACCATCTTTAACATTAAAACTTTTAATCTCATCACCATTTTGACTATATGTAATTTGACTATTTGTCATCGTCCCATCAACATCTAGGACGATTAACTCTATGCTCATAGCATACCTTTTGTACTAGGTGTACCAGAATTATTTTTAGAAACAGCTCTACGAAAAGATAATGCTAAGGCTTTAAAAGATGCTTCGATTAGATGATGTTTATTATGCCCTCTATTTGCAACTAAATGAAGAGTTAGTGGCATATTAAATGTTAGTGCTTTAAAAAATTCTTCAACTAACTCAACATCAAAATTACCAACTTTACCTTCAATAGGAAGTTCAAAAACAAGATATGCACGATTAGATAAATCTATATCACAACTTACACTAGCTTCATCCATTAAAATTGTTGCACTTCCAAATCGCTCTATATCATTGACTGGATATATAACTTTATTAAGAGCTTGACCCAATACAATACCAATATCTTCTACACTATGATGGTCATCAATATGAGTATCTCCAACACATTCAACTTCTAAATCAATATGAGAGTGTTTAGCAAAAGATATTAGCATATGGTCTAAAAAAGGTACTCCTGTATTAATTTTTGATATGCCCGTACCATATAATTCTAGATTAACTCTAATTTTTGTCTCTTGTGTTTCTCGTCTAACTTCCGTATTGCTCTCTTGCATCATCTGTATCATACTATAAATACTCCATAAAAAATTTAAAATTATTATATCAAAATTATTCTCTAATAATGATAGCATCTTCGAGGTCATTACAATATTTATAATCTTCTGCCTCTTGGTTTGTCTTAAACCCTATAACTAATACAAGATACATCTCATCTCCATCAATATTATGAGCCTTCTTAACAATTGATTTATATCTCTTGTCTAAAATACTATAATGTCTTTGATATATAATTGCCTCTTCACTATCTTCAAATGATTTAATTTTAATAGCAAAATTAGTAATTTTAACCTTTTTGGGAACTTGCTGTTTAATAGATTTTTTCTTATAGATTTTTCCTGCAAAGCCTACAACTTCAAGTTGGACTTTAGCAGTTCCTCTTAAATTTATACCTATTATTTTTCCTGCAACAAAACTACAATCTATAACTCTTCCTCTAATAAAAGGTCCTCTATCATTAATTCTAACAATTACACTTCTATTATTTCTTAGATTAGTAACTTTAACCATTGTATTCATTGGCCAAGTTTTATGTGCTGCTGTTTTATCATACATATTATATCTTTCACCATTACTTGTCCGTTTAAAATGAAAACCTCGTCCATACCAACTAGCTATTCCTCTCGATTTTTTTCCTATTGATACATAAGTTGGATAATATGTTTTTCCTCTAATACAATAAGCCTTCATTGTAGCAGGTGTTCCATGTGGATATGTTTTTCCACAACCACTTATAAAAATAATAAAAGTTATAAAAAGTAAAATACTTAAATATCTCATTTATTAACTTTATTTAAAAATTTATCAAACATTTTTTTTGAAACAGGAATAATTAATATTTTGTCTATTATTACTTTACCATTTTTTATATTATTAAATTTGATTAAATCCGAAACTCTAATCTTATATTTTTTAGAAATAATATTTAATGTATCTTCTCTTTCAACAAAATGAGATATAAAACAACATTTGGAAGCTCGATTTAACTCTTTTTTTAATTCGTATTGTGTATAAAAATCTACAACTTTATCACTTGGAATATTTATAATATATTTAGGTAAAGATACTGGAATAATTCCATTTTTAAAGTGGTGGTTTAATTTTGATAAATTATTTGATTTCATTCCTATCATCTTAGCTATATATTTAATATTTTCACCTGCCTCGACTTCAACTTGAATAACCTCATCACCATATATATCTGATACTTCATTTAAATCATCAGAAAATCCTAACGAGATATTTTCACCTATCATCGCAACTAATAAAACTTTATACATATATAATTGTGTCTCTTTTGGAAGATATTTTATAACTATACTCAACTCATCACTATTCGCTTTTCTAATAGCCTTTTTCATTCTACCCTCACCACAATTATATGCCATAACTGCTAAATACCATTTTCCAAAATCATTATATAATTTATGTAAATAACGCATAGCTGCATTTGTCGCTAAAATAGGGTCTAATCTCTCATCAAATTTAGAATTTACTTTAAGATTATAATGTTTTGCTGTGTAGCTCATAAATTGCCATATTCCTGTAGCACTCTTAGAAGAGAGAGCGTTTAATTTAAATCCTGATTCCACCATTGCTAAATATACCAATAAATCTGATAAATCATCTTCTAATAGCATACTTTTAAATGTTGGAATTAAAGAGCCACCTCTTTTGATAGAGTTCTTATAAAAATTCTTATATCTATTACTATTTTTCTGAATAAAAGTAAGAAAATCATAGTTATGGATATAATCTTCATCAACGCTAAATTCATTAAATACATAAGAGTAACTTGGATATTTTTCAACTATATTAAAAGAGTACAGATTTATTGTCAATAGGAATATGTATATAACTGCTTTAATCATTTTTTATAGTAAATCTCCATTTTGTTTCTTTTTAGTAGCCATAATATTTAAATCCTCTATCTTTATAAATTGATTTCTTAAGTAAGCATCTATAGCATACCTTCCAACCATTGCAGAGTTATCAGAACAATATTTTAACTCAACACTGTGTATTTCTTTATCATATTTTTTACACAAATCTTTATATCCATCTCTAATATATAAATTAGCACTTGCACCACCAACTATTGCGAAATCTTTAATAGACTCTTTTTCAAAAATCTTTCTACTCTTTTGAAGTAAATGTAATTTTATTGCTTTTTGAAATGATGCAGATATATTATTTATATCTTCTTTGGATAAATTTCCATTTGAATCTTTACACTTCTCTATCTGAAGTCTTACAGCATTTTTTAAACCTGAAAGAGAAAATGCAATTAATGGAGAATTTCTTAAAGGTACAGGAAAATCAAATTTATTATCATCTCCATATTTTGCAAAGTTTTCTATAATTATTCCACCAGGATAGCCTAATCCCATCATCTTTGCAACTTTATCAAAACTTTCACCAACACTGTCATCTATTGTAGTAGCTAATATCTCCATCTTATTAAATGATAAAACTTTAATAATTTGTGTATGTCCACCAGATATTAAAAGTACAAGAAGAGGTGTAATTGAATCTTTTTCTATAAATAACGAATATATATGAGCCTTTAAATGATGTACAGCAATAAGAGGAATATTAAGAAATGTAGATAAAGTCTTAGCCATTGAAATTCCCTCTAAAAGCGTAACACCTAATCCAGGTTGATTAGTTACAGCTATTGCTTTTAATTCTGGGAAATAAACTTTTGTCTCTTCTAATATTTCAGGTAATGCAATAGCATGTAATCTACTTGCTAACTCTGGAACAACACCACCATATTTAGAATGTTCCTCTTCTTGAGAAATTTTTCTATGATAAATTAACTCTCTTGTATCTATTTTAGTAATTGCTATAGAGCTATCATCACAACTACTCTCTATACTTAGTATCATACTCTATTCTCATTTCTATTTTTATTAACAAAACATCTAACTTCTCTATCTATATTTATTATATCATCTATACTTTTAGCTTTGATATTATCAAAATATTTATATGCTTTTAATACCTCTTTACTCATATCAAAAAAGTTACATTTACCTATTTCAAAAAGTTTAATAGCCTCTTCATTAGCAGAGTTTACAATAATTCCTAAATGAGGATTATCTAAAAGGTGTTGTTTTATTTCCCATATAGGATATTTATCTTCTTTAATTTCCTCAAAAGATATATTTCCAATATCCAATAAATCTAATTGTGGAAGTATTAAATCATCTACTTTATCTCTTAATGCGAATGCAATTGGTAATTTCATATCGACTCCAGCATAATGTGCAGTTGTTGAACCATCTTTAAACTGAATTAATGCATGTATAATTGATTTCCTCTCAATAACAGCATCTATATTATTTGTATTAAATAACCATTTAGCCTCTAAAAGTTCAAATAGTTTATTTGTCATTGTTGCACTATCTATTGTAATTTTATTACCCATAGACCAATTTGGATGAGCTAATGCCTCCTTAAATGAAGCATTTCTCATCTCTTTAATATCCCAATCTCTAAAAGCTCCACCACTTGCAGTTATATATAATTTATCAACTGGTTTATCATTCATCAGATACCATAATCCAAAATGTTCGCTATCAATAGGTGTTATTTTGGACATATCAATAAACTCTCCTGCTACAACTAAAGACTCTTTATTAGCCAAAGCTACCTTTTTATTTAAAGCTATAGATTTCAAAGTAGGAGCTAATCCAATATATCCAACTAAAGCATTTACAACTGTGGAACTCTTAGATGCTTCTATCAAATCTATTATCCCACTATCGCCATAAAAAATCTTATCATGATTAACTCTACTTATATCTTGTCTATTAGCAATAGCTACAAATTTTGGTTTATATATTTTAATTTGTTGATTTAGAAGTTCTATATTAGACCCAGCGACTAAAGCTTCTACTTTTATATTATATTTAGATGCAATTAATAAAGTATTTACCCCTATAGAGCCTGTTGAACCAAGAATAACTATAGAATTTTTCATTTACAAGAAAGCTCTTAAAGTTATAACCATAACAATAGCACCAAATAAATAACCATCAATTCTATCTAATATTCCTCCATGACCTGGTAAAATATCTCCACTATCTTTAACCCCTGCTTCTCTTTTTAAATAACTTTCAAATAAATCTCCAAATACCGAAGAGAAAGATGTTAAAAGTGTAACTATAATAGCTATCCATAAAGGAGCAATATATAATCCAGCATATGTTCCAAATATAGTAGCCAAGATGATACCACCAATAACTCCTTCTATAGTCTTGTTTGGTGATGTATCTGAAAATTTAGTCTTACCAATAGCCTTGCCTGTAAAAAATGCTCCTATATCAGTCAATGCTACAGTAACCAACATCCAAAGCATAGCTACCATTCCAAAATCTTGATAGAGTATCCAAAAGAATAGAATACCACTTACAGGATATAAAAATGGTAATAATAACTCTTTATTAAAATCTCTAGTATAGGCTAAAGTTCCACCAAATATAATCATAATTAAAAAGAATAGGTCATCTGGATTTGGATAAAAATATGCAAAAATCCAAATCATAATAGCCCAACTATACATTTTATTGTTCTCAAGCCTGAATAATAACATAGCTTCATGAAATGCAAATATATATATTAAACCTAGAAAGCCCCACATAATTAATTTATCATCAATCCAACCAATCAGACCTACCAAGCCAAGAAGTAAAATACCTGTAACCCATCTCTTTTGATAATCGCTTAAATTTTTCAATACAATAACCTATCCATTCATTTTATTTATAAAAGAAATTATATCTAAAAATAGATTTAATATATAAATGCTAATTTTTCAATTATTTTTCCTCAACTATTCAATTATTTTTAAATGTTTTTGGCTGATTTATCTCAATTTAATAAAGCTAAATTCTGCTTTTTTGACTTTTTTATAAAATAAGCATATCATGTAAATAGATAAAAAAGGAGATAAGATTATGAAAAAAATTATCGTTTTAGTTCTAGTTATGAACTCTATATTAATGGCCAGTAAAATAGGATATCCATCTATCCCACTGATAATAAATGATACAATTAAAATTAGTATTAATATTGAATTTAAGCATAATAAAAATGGATATAAAGATAGTAAATTTATTAAAATAAGTAAATTTATTATACCAAAAATACTATTCCCAAAGAATGTGTTTATTCAATCAGAACATCATCATAAAACTAAAGTTTCCTCAAATAATTATATTATTGCAGAAGCAAAAGGACATTTAGGAAAAAGATATGTTTGGGGTGCAAATGGTCCTAGCCGATTTGATTGTTCTGGATTTACATCTTATGTATATAAAAAAATGGGAATAAAAATACCAAGAGTATCGATAAATCAAGGTAAAGTTGGTAAAAAAGTAAAACGAAGTAGATTAAGAAAAGGTGATTTAGTATTTTTTGATACATCAAGAAGAAGACGAGGATATATTAATCATGTTGGAATATATATTGGAAACCATAAATTTATACACGCAAGTTCATCAAAACGAAAAGTGATAATATCAAGTTTAGATAAAAAATTCTATAAAGCAAGATTTAAATGGGGAAGAAGATTGAAATGAGCTATTAATATACCTAACAAGCTTTTTTAGCTAAAATTCTTTATTGAAAAGTCTAAATAATAAAGGTTTTGTTATGTTTGGTATGGGGTTTACAGAGATACTCTTGATTATCGTTATTGGTATATTATTTTTGGGTCCAGATAAGCTCCCAGAAATGATGGTAAAGGTTGCTAAATTTATTAAAAGTGCTAAAAAAGCGATTGGTGATGCAAAAGGTGCTATTGATGAAGAGATGAAAATAGCAGAACTTAAAGAAGAAGCTATGAGTTATAAAAAGCAACTTGATGAAGCAACTGATGAACTTAAAGGTTTCAAGAATGTTGGAATTAATCCAATGGATGATATTACAGAGGCTATTAATAGCTCATTGGATACTCCACCAACAACTAAGCAAATAGAACCAAAGCAAGATAAAGTAACTTTTGAAAAGAAATCAAAAAATATTGATAAAGAGGTGAACGTATAATGTTTAAAGAGATTAGACCACATTTAATTGAACTTAGAAAAAGATTGGGAATATCTGTTGCAACTATTATTGTTTTTGCTTTTGTCGCTTTTGGATTTAACCAACCATTAATTGAATTTGTCAAAGCTCCTCTAGTAGGTGTTGTTGAGGGTGATCCTTTTATTGGTGGTATTGGAATATTTTTTACAGCTTTAAAGATTTCTATATTTACTGGATTTCTTTTTGCTTTACCTGTTGTTTTCTCTCAACTTTGGGCATTTATAGCTCCCGGATTATATGATAATGAAAAGAAATATGTTGTTCCCTTTGTATTTACGTCAACATTTATGTTCTTATTAGGAACTGCTTTTGCATATTGGGTTGTTATACCTTTAGGATTTCAATTTTTATGGATATTTGCAGGTAACTTAGTTAACTTCTTACAAACTTTAGATGAGTATGTTAGTATCTTTACAAAAATATTATTTGGTTTTGGGGTTGCATTTGAATTACCAGTTGTATTATTCTTTTTAGGAATGCTTGGTCTAATTAATGATAAAAACCTAAAAGATTTCTTTGGATATGCAGTTTTACTTATATTTGTTTTTGCAGCTATGCTAACTCCTCCTGATGTTATTACTCAATTACTAATGGCTGGGCCACTTGTATTCTTATATGGGGTATCGATAGTAATTGTAAGAATGGTTAATCCATACAAAAAAGAGGAAGAAGAAGAGGAAAATGATAAAGAGTAATATTATATCAAGAGAGTTATTAACAGATAGTTATGATTATACTCTTCCTGATGGACATATAGCATCTAATCCAGTTTATCCACGAGATAGTGCCAAACTTTTAGTTTATAATAGAGAAGATAAAAGTATAACTCATACGACTTTTAAATGTCTATTAGATTTTATTCCAGATAAATGTGAAATATTTTTAAATGATACAAGAGTAATTAAGGCAAGAATTTTTGGTAAAAAAGAGAGTGGAGGAAAGGTTGAACTACTTTTTAATAAACCTTTAAATAGTTTCTCTTCATTAGTTATGATTAGAGGTAGAGTTAAGATAGGTACTATTCTATATTTCGATAACGAGTTAAGTGCTGAGGTTATAGAATTAAATAGTGATGGGTCAAGAGTTGTTAAATTTTATTATAAAAACACTCCTATTAGATTTGAAGATTTAGTTTTAATTTTAGATAAAATAGGACATATTCCACTTCCTCCTTATATAAAAAGAGAAGATAAAAAAGAGGATGAAAGAGATTATCAAACACTATTCGCAAAAAATGCAGGAGCAGTAGCAGCACCGACAGCCTCTTTACACTTTACAGAAGAGTTATTTAAGGAACTAGAAAATAACTATAATACAAATAAAATAACTCTTCATGTTGGAGCTGGAACTTTTAAACCAGTTGAAGTAAAAGAGATTTTAAATCATTCTATGCATTCTGAATATTTTGATATTCCAAAAAATTCCAAAGATATTATAACTAGTGATAAAAATATATTAGCAATAGGTACAACAGTTACGAGAACTATAGAATATTATGCAAGAGAAAAAAAAGTTAATGGAGAGTGTGACCTATTTTTAAATCCAAATAATCCTCCAATAAGAGTAAATCATCTTTTAACAAATTTTCATCTACCTAAAAGCACTTTGATTATGCTAGTTAGTGCATTTATAGGAAGAGAAAAGACACTAGAACTATATCAAGAGGCAATAAATAATAATTATCGTTTTTTTAGTTATGGCGATAGTATGCTTATTTTATAGGAGAACCTATGCTAACATTAATTATATTAACCATTTTTTTGACCATAGCAATTATGACAATAAATTTTAGAAGAAACAAAGATATTGAAAAGTTATTTATATCTTTAGTGATATTTATTTCAATATCTATATTTGCAGGATTAGGGAATATGACTAGAAGCATAATACCTTTATTTATTGCCCATTTTGTTTTTGTAGCTGTCTCTTGGTTAGGTTTAATAATTTATATAATAAAAAATAAACTATATCTTAAAGTTATACTCTTACCTATTTTAACACTTGTTTTATATGTTATACTCGTTGAGTTAATAGGCTCTAATGGAGTTTTAGGATAAAATATATTAATTAGGAGGATTTTATGAAAAAATTATTAACTGTGATACTTTTTGTATCTTTTTTTAACTCTATAGTCATAGCTGAAGATATTACGGATAACTCTATTACAAAATTATATATTGCTACATTTGATAGAGCCCCAGATAGTGATGGTATAACTTATTGGCTAAAAAGTGGTTTGTCACTTAATGAAATTGCTATAAGCTTTTTTGAGCAAATTGAAACAAATACAAAATATCCACGAAATTATACAAATTTTGATTTTGTAACAGCAATCTATACAAATATGTTTAAGAGAAAAGCTGATACAGAAGGTCAAAATTATTGGGTTAAAGAGTTAGATAATGGAAATATTATTAGACCTCTCTTTATTTTAGCTATTATAAATGGAGTAAAGGGTGATGACTCTATTATATTAGAAAATAAAAGAGAAGTTGGTACATATTTTATGTATTCAAAATTAAATGATTTAATTCAAGCCAAAAATGTAATGATTAATGTTACAAAATCTACAGATAGTGTAGTAAATGCAAAGACATTAATAAATAGTTATGCAAAAAGTATAGGAACTTTTAGTTATATCCCAAAAGTAACAAGACAAATAATTAGCTATGACCATCTAGGAAATAGTATAACAGATGATAGCCTTAGAGATGATGGATATTATAAATCTGGAATATCTGATAATTATCAAAGAGATGACCAAAAATCTGTGGTTAGTGATATGCTTAGTAATTTAATGTGGCAAGACGATATCAATGGTACTAATGTTCAAAAACCTTATATAACTACAGAACATTTTGACTCTTCTGAATATAATGAAACTTCAGGAGATACAGCTACTACATATTGTAATGCACTATCTTTAGGTGGATATTCAGATTGGAGACTTCCAACAATTGATGAGCTTATGACACTTGCAATAAAAGGATTACCTGATAGAAATGATAATAACTTTCCTCCTATAGATAAAATTTTTGAGAATATTCAAGGATACAACTACTGGACATCATCAGAGATAGTAGATTCAAATAATAACAACTCATTAATAAAAGATTTAAATAAAAAGATATGGACAGTTAGTTTTGAATATAATCATGATAATTGGTTAGTTAAAAATAGTCCTTTTGTATTTACTAGATGTGTAAGAAATTTAAAACCAACTATTAAACCATCATTTACAAGAGATATAGACAATGGATTTACTAAAGATAATAAAACAAGCTTAGTTTGGCAAGATAATTATACTGATAATAATAGTAGTATTACTAGTTTAACTTGGATAGGTGCTATTAATTACTGTGAAGAGTTAACTTTAGGTGGATACACAAATTGGAGATTACCAAACTTCAATGAATTATATTTTATAGCAGATAGAAATAAATATAATCCATCAATAGATACCAGTTCATTTAAAAATACAAAAAGTGAAAACTATTGGACATCAACAACTATAGATAGAAAGAAAAACTATGCATGGACAGTAAATTTTCATTATGGATATGGTGGAACTGGTGATGAATGGCAACTTAAAACTAAAATGAATTTTGTTAGATGTATTAGATCGTCATTATAAATACAAATATTATGGGAAGAAAATAAACTCTCCCATTTATTCTAAATAGAAACTTCTTTAATATCAGCTATATCTTTAAAACTCATATATATACTACCTATCATATTTTGACGGTTAGTTCGTATATCTAAATCTTCGGAATTGACCATTACATCATCGAAATATTTATCTAATAATTCTTTTAAAGAAAATAAAGCTTCTAGTTTAGACTTATAATCACTATAATTTGCACTAGTTATATCTTGATATTTTTTATATAACTCTTTTTCTGCATCTTCTATAAATTTAGTTTCATCAATTTTAAATTTTGAACTAAAGTCTAAATCTTTTGATATATTTGCTACTCTTTTAAATGTTGTAAACTGCTCTTTAAAACTCTTATTGGATACGACCTCATCTAATGCTCCAACTTTCTTGACAATCTCATTTATATCATCTTCACCTGATGCTAATACTGCTGTAATTACTGAGGGATTAGCTTTTAACGATTTGCTAACTCTCTCAATTATAAAATCATATAATTTTGTTTGGTCTATCTCTTGATATGATTTTTTTAATGAATTAATAATATATTTTATATTAAATGATAAATTATACTCAGTAACTATTCTACTAATGCCATTAACTGCTCTTCTTAATGCAAATGGGTCTTTTGAGCCTGTTGGAATTTTACCAATACTAAATAATCCCAAAAGAGTATCTAATTTAATTGATATAGCTACTATAGAGGAGAAGATAGAAAAAGGAAGCTCTCCACCCTCCCCTAATGGCATATATTGTTCTTTGATTGCATTATATATTAATTCATCTTCACCAAGAGATTTGGCATAATAATATCCCATAAGCCCTTGCAATTCTGTAAACTCATAAACCATTTCACTTGTTAAATCAGCTTTTGCTAACTTGATAGCTTTTTTCATCAAAGCTTCTAATTCTTCAAAATCTCTACTTGTCTCTTTAGTTATCTGTTCTTTATATATATGTAAAAGAGATATAGCTACTTTTGTCTCTCTATCTATTTTATCGCTTAATGAACCTAATCCATCCATAAATTGAATTTTTTCTAATCCATCAGTTGATAGTCCTCTTTTTAAATCATTTTTATAAAAAAACATTCCATCAGCTAATCTTGGTTTTAAAACTCTCTCATTCCCTGAAATTACTTTAGTATAATCATCTGTAACAGCATTTGTAACTACAATAAAATTATTAGTCAGTTGACTATCTTTATAAACTGCAAAATATCTTTGATGCTCTTTCATTGAGGTAATAATAACTTCTGGAGGAAGCTCTAAAAAACTTTTATCAAAACTACCTAAAAGAGCTTTTGGATTTTCAGTAATAGCTACAATTTCAGCTAAAAGAGATTTATCTCTCTCTATTGAAATATTATGTATACTCTCCAATTCATCAAACTCTTTTAATATTTTTTCTTCTCTTTTATATGGATAAATAGTTACTGAACCATTAGCTAATATATCTTTATAATTTTCTATTCCATTAACTTTAACAGGATTAAACGAAACCATTCTATGAATAAAAGTATTATTAGAACTTTTAACTCCAAAAAGTTCAACAGGAACGATATCATCATCTAATCGAACTTGTAACCAACGAATAGGACGAATAAACTCATCTGTTCTATCTCCCCATCTCATCATTTTTCCAAAGTTCATAGATGAAATCCATTGTTTAATCATATATTCTAAAAGTTTCTTAGTATCTGTACCTGCTTTATTTTCTTTAAAATATAAAACTTCTCGACCACCTTTATCTGCTCTTGAAATTTCACTAAAAGATACTCCACATTTTCGAGCAAATCCATTACCTGCTCCAGTTGGAACACCATCTTTAATAGCCACTTGGATTGGAGGACCATAAAGTTCTATTATACTATCAGCCTGTTTTAAAGGCATGTTATCATGAATTAAAACTAATCTTCTAGGTGTATATAAAAACTTAAATTGTGTATCTAATTGATTATCTATTAATATTTCTTTCCAAGAGTTTTCAATATTTGTAATAATTTTAAGAAGAGGTATAGCAGGAAGTTCTTCGACTCCAATCTCAATAAGTAGTGGTTTTGTCATCTATTATAATCCTATATTTTAAGTAAAAATATTTTATCTAATAATAGGTG
>JAMOSL010000059.1 GCA_027063105.1 Campylobacteraceae bacterium | reverse complement strand
TAAAATATTTTTAGACCTAAAATTATATGATATACCAAATACCATGGCTGATGCTTCTGAAGAAATTGCAAAATTAGGTGTAGATATGTTTAATATTCATGCTAGTGCAGGTGAAGTAGCTATGCAAACCGTTATGAAAAGATTATCTAAATATGAGAATCGTCCATTAGTTTTAGCTGTTACTGCTTTAACATCTTTTGATGAAGATGGTTTTAGTAAAATATATGGAAGTAATATAGCAGATAAAGCAAATGAATTTGCAAAAATGAGTTATGATAATGGATTAGATGGTGTTGTCTGTTCTGCATTTGAGAGTAGAGCAATAAAAGAGGTTACTAGTGATAAATTTCTAACACTATGTCCTGCTATTCGTCCATTTGGAGAGGATTCAGGAGATCAACAAAGAGTGGCTACTATTGATTTAGCAAAAAAAGAGAAAGTTGATTTTCCTGTAATTGGAAGACCTATATATCAAGATAAAAATCCTGCTTTAAAAGTACAACAAATATTAGATATATTATAGTTTTTTCTTAGCATAAGAAAATAACTCTAAAGTAAAAATATCTTAAAAAGATAAAAAGAGTAAGTAGATATAAAATTATTCCTTGATAAGGTATTTTCTTAGCGTTCTCTAAAGCATTTAATATCTTAATATCTACAATCTCTTTTGACAATATTTATAATATATTATTTAAATCACCAATTGCACTCTTTAGAGACAAGAAAGAGCTATTTACACTATCTATATCTTCAGCATTTGAAGCAGAAACTATGGAAGAAACAGAAGATTTAATATCAGTCAAATCAAAACTATTTACCTCTTGACTAATCATTTCAGAAGCTATTTTAATAGATTCAAAATCATTAGAAGGAATAGAACCTTCAATTATATCAATAAAACCCATAACTTGAGAAACAACTCCAGTTAACAAACTTTTAACATCATCAATTGAACAATTAAAATCAGAAGCCATATTATCTAAATTAACACTCATTTTATCTTCCTTTTATTTAAAAAAATTAATTTTATTAATTATACTGTTAAAGATATAACAGATAGATAAATAATAAAAAGTTGATAATTTCAATATAATTTTAATTAATTTCAGTTATCATATAAGCAGTTTTATATTTACAAGAGGAGCTTTATTAGAATGGAAAAAGATATTATATTAAGACAATTAAGGTCAGCAAAAGCAGCTCATATAAGTTGGGTTCAGAAAGCAAAACTTTTGATAGAAGGTATAGATATAGATAAAAGTTCAATACCAATAAATTCAACCGAATGTAGATTTGGAGAATGGTTTTATGGTGATGCTCAAAAACTAAATGGTTTAAGAAATAATAGTTTAGACTGTATGGAAAATATAGAAAATTATCATGGGCAATTACATGATATATATTTACAAATTTTTAAATTATATTATCTGGTTGAAGATAAAGGTTTTTTTGCAAATCTATTTTCAAGTAACAATAGAATTAGTGCAGAAGTAACAGAGAAGGGAAGAGAATATTTCATAGCTTTAGAAAAGGTCTCGAAAGAATTATTATCTGAGATATCAAGACTAGAAAGAAGAGTAATAGCTATATCAAATGAAGAGATAGCAGAACTTTAATCATCCTGATATGCTAGTTGTTGAAATTTAGGTGAATTATGTAATAAATATTGATAATTTCCTTTATCAACTATTCTACCTCTTTCAAATAATAGAATTTCATCAGCATTTTTTACTGTTGAGAGTCTATGTGCTACTATAAAAATAATAATATCATCTTTTATTGACTCTAAAACTTTTTTAATATCATTTTCACTTTTATTATCTAATGCAGAAGTGGCTTCATCTAATACTAATATCTTTGGAGACTTATATAATGCTCTTGCCAAAGCTATTCGTTGTCTCTGTCCTCCACTTAGATTCACTCCAAATTCATCTAAAACTGTATGAACTCCATGCTCCAACTCTTTAACAAATTCCCATGCCATAGCTTTTTTAAGAGCATTAATTACTTTCACCTCATCAATATTGTTTCCGTAGGATACATTTGCTAATATTGTATCTTGAAATATATAGACTCTTTGTGTCACAAAAGATATATGATTATGTAAAGATTCTAAAGTATACTCTTTTATATTTTTATTATTTATTACAATACTTCCTTCTGTTACATCATAAAATCTAACTATTAAATTAATAAAACTACTTTTTCCAGCTCCACTATCTCCAACTAAAGCATATACTTTTCCTATATGAGTAGATAATGAAATTCCTTG
>JAMOSL010000058.1 GCA_027063105.1 Campylobacteraceae bacterium | reverse complement strand
AAATCTATTACTGATGGTAAGATTATTGTGGATAGAGATATAAATGGAGCAAGAGGAATTTTGCTAAAACAACTAAATAAGGTAGCTTGAACCTTATACGGGACCATATTCTTGCGAATGTGGCGTATTTAATCAAGAGATAAGTAGATATTCTTCGGAATTGATTGCTTCAGCCTCACCAATGGCCGAAGCTAAAGCATCGGTTCCGAAAATATTGGGAATGGATTAGCAATTAACTACAATCCACCTCTAACACAACGAACAGAAGTACTATGAGCCTTAGTGCTTGAAAAATCACTACCATTAGTAAAATCTACAACCCATGCATAATCATTATTTACAATATTCTTAGTAGACGACCAATAACCAATAGAAAGTGTATTTAAAAATGAATTATCATATATTGCAGGATTAAACTTACTTCTATCAGCTACAGAATATAGTTCATGAAAATTTGGTAATCTCCAATCATCTCTACTACCTAAAGTAAGTTCTTTACAATAATTTAGTGCATCTCCCCAAGTTCTTTTATTATTTTCACTAGTTACAGCATTATCATCTTGCCATTGTAAATTAGTTTGACTATCTGTTACTATTTGTATAATATTATCTCTAGTAAATCTATCTGATTTTGAAACTACTTGTTCACCTGTAACACATCTAATACTTGCAATATCGTATTCAGATGTCCACCTAGTATTATCATCTCCATTATAAAATGAAACAACCCATGCCCCTTCAGAGAGATAAGCATTATTAGTAGGAGTAGAACTCCAATAGCTATAATAATAATTATAAGCATTATATATATAATTAAATGAACTATCTATAGAAGGTGAAGATTTACTCTTATCTGCAATATAAACTAACTCATCTATTGTTGGCAGTCTCCAATTTGTAGAACCTGCAAAATCAAGATTACTACAATAATCTACCGATGCTTTCCAAGTTTTTAGATTACTATCACCTGTTGCCTCTTCATTATCTTGCCATATAAGTCCTGTAATATTATCTGTAACTGTATCATTACTATTCCTCGTATAACTATGACGCTCTTGAGGAATTCTTTCTGTAGGCTCTATCCCATACTCTTTACAAAGATTACTAAATTCATCTGAATATAAAAAACCATCTAAAATAAAACTTCTATCTTTCCCACTATTTAAATGATTTGTCCAGTCATTAAAACCACCACTATCAGGCTCTCTATTAAAAAATGCTCTATACAATACATATAAGAAAGCTTCATTCGTAGTTGCCCTACTTGTAAATTCTTCACTAAATATGAATCCTCTAGCAATATCTGCTCCTGCCTCAGAACCACTCATAAGATTATCACTCCAATAATCAAGTCCAGCCTTTTCTGAATCTCTATCTAAAACAGTTACATAAAACCGTTCCACAAATCCCTCTACTTGACCTCTATCTGCAAAAACAGAGGTCGTAATAATAGATATAATAAATATCAATTTAACCAATTTCATCATCATCTCCTTTTTTTAATATACTTATATCATACACAAAAAAAGTCAAAAAAAAGTCAAAATTATCTATTTTTTATGCAATATCCTATTTTACTATGACTTATAATTTTTAATGTTGGTGCTAATTTTCTTATAGAATAGATGAGTGTTCTTAGAGCAGAATTAGAGATATTTTTTTCGTACCATATTGTTGATTTAAGATGTTCTATAGATACAGTATTGTTTATATTTTCTACTAATGCCTCTATTAATTTTAATTGATTTAATGTTAACTCTATCTCTCTATTATTATGATAGAGAATGATTTTTTTTAGAGAAAAGGTATATTCATTATTTAATATAATATCTCTATTAGTAACTTTACTATTTTGTATCTGATTTCTATTTACAAAATTTTTATATGACATCTTGATGGTTATCTCTAAATCTTTACTGGTAAAAGGCTTACTAATGAATCCATCTGAAGAAAACTCTAATATCTCATCAATAGTTGCATCATCATTATATGCTGATATAAATATTATGGGAATATTTATATCTTGTAAAATACTTTTAGCTAAAGTTATTCCATCAATTTGACCTTTTATATTAATATCCATAAGTATCATATTGAAAGAGGATTCTTTAAGTAATTGTATAGCTTCTATCGCACTCATAGCAGACTCAAAATTCTCTACACCCATTTTTTTTAGAGTAATTTTTATATATCGTTGGGTAATTAATTCATCTTCTACTATTAATATTTTTTTTGGTGTCATTAGAATTCTTTATCAAATATAATTTTTATCTTTGTACCATTATTACTTATTACTTCTATTATACTATTTGGTAATTTATGTAATAGATCATATATTAATACCATACCTAGAGTATCTCTCTCTTGGGTATTATCAAATCCAATACCATAATCTTGAATTATTATAATATATTGCTTATTTATTATTGATATTCTAACATCTATTTTACCTATTTCATTAATATTATAAGCATGTTGTATAGAATTTGTGATTATTTCATTTAAAATAAGAGCGATAGTTGTTGAATAATTTAAATTTAATATAATTTTCTCACTACTAAAAGATATTATATGAGCTGTAAAAAGTTGTAAATTACCTATAACTCTTTTTAGATAGATTTTCAAATTTATTTTATCATACTCTAATCCATTATAAAGATATTCGTGTAGATAACTCATAGCCTTTAATCTATCTACATTTGATTTTAGTATACTTGAACACTTACTATCATCTAATATATCTGATTGCATATCTAGTAAGCTTATGATAATTTGCATATTATTTTTGGTACGATGATGTACCTCTTTTAATAAAATATCTTTTTCTATCTTAGTTCTTAGCAATATATCCTCATATCTTTGTCTCTCTTTTTCTAGAATATACATCAGATATGAAATTGTGATATATCCTATAGTTACTTGAGCTAATAAATCAACACTATAAAGAGGTTTTATCCAAGCAAAATGCCCATTTAATGTTGTTAGTATAAGAGTAAAAACGATGCCTATAGTCCACTTAGTACCTACTTTTGTACCTAAAAAAAAGAAAATATGAATAGATAGCGTTGGTAACCAAAAGAATACTAATTCAGGGTTTTCAGCAGGAATAGTTAATGAGATAATAAATAGAAAGCCGATTACTATAATAGTGATATAAATAGAATTTTGTAATGATATAGTGTTAAAAAATAGAATATAAGTGATAAATAATATTATGGCAGAAGAACTTTCTATAATAGATATGGCTATATATCCTTCTCTCAAGCTACCAAATACATCAATTATCATAATAAATATAGCCGAAAGCATTAATAGATTTATAACTATTGTCTTTAATCTATCTTTACTATTAATATCAAAGTATCTACCTCTAAGTATACTATCTCTAAATTTTCTCAAAATAAGACTATTCTCATTCAGTTTTAATAAATAATATCGCACTATTTATTCTACTAATAGTCTCGTCAACTCCAATAATTGCCATAATTTCATCTAATCCTGAACCTGTCATACTTCCTAATAGAGCTACTCTTAGTGGTTGTCCTATCTTTCCAAATCCTATTTCTCTCTTTTCTACAATTTTTTCTAAAATTTTATGATAATCTGTTGGAAGATGAAGATTTTTAGCATCTTTTAACATAATTGCAAAATCATTTAGTATATCTTTTGCATCACCTTTAAAGGCTTTTTTTGCATTTTTAGGATTATATTCAGTAGGTGCATTTAAAATTAAAGTTATTTGTTCTGCTAATTCAACTAGCGTTTTAGCTCTCTCTCTAGTTGCATCTAATAAAATTTCTATTTTATCATGTCCATTAATAAATACTCCATAATCTTTTAAAAGCGTTACTAGTTTATTACTTGGCATATTTTTTATATAATGGGAATTTAACCATAAAAGCTTATCTAAGTTATAACTAGATGAACTCTTATTAATATTCTTTGGATTAAATAAGGCTATCATTTCATCTAAAGAAAAAATCTCTTGGTCTCCATGACTCCAGCCTAATCTAACTAAGAAATTTAATAATGCTTCTGGTAAAAAACCTTGTGATTTATAATCCATAACATCTGTTGCACCATCTCTTTTTGATAATTTCTTACCATTCTCATTATTTATCATAGCAACATGATAAAAATTTGGAATATCAAATCCTAAAGCATTATATACAACAATTTGCTTTGGAGTATTATATAAGTGGTCATCTCCTCTAATTACATCCGTTAAACCCATTAAGGAGTCATCAATAGCCACAACAAAGTTATAAGTTGGAACTCCATCACTTCTTGCAATAACAAAATCATCAACTTCACTTGAAGCTATACAAATCTCACCTTTAACGCCATCATCAAAAATAATATTACCATCTAAAGGGGCTTTAATACGAATTACTGGTTCAATTCCTTCTGGTGGTGTTCCATCAAAATCTCTATATCTCCCATCATATCTAGCTCTCTCTTTTTTTGCCATCTGTTCTTCTCTAAGTGCTGTTAGTTCTTCTTTACTCATATAACACTTATACGCTTTACCATTAGCTAGTAATTGCTCAATATATTGTTTATATATATCAAATCTTTTAGATTGATATATTACCTTACCGTTATAATCCAATCCTACCCAATCAAAAGCTTTAATAATAGCTTTAAGAGCTTCATCAGAATTCCGAGATAAATCAGTATCTTCTATTCTCAATAAAAAATCACCATTAGTGTTTTTAGCAGATAACCAAGAGAAAAGAGCTGTACGAAGCCCACCAATATGTAAATACCCTGTTGGAGAGGGTGCAAAACGAGTTACTTTCATAATTAAACCTTAAAAAGAATTATCGTATTGTACCCTTGATGTCCTTATTTTTAAAATTTATATCTTAAATTTGCATAGAAATATCTAGCAGGTTCGTTTAATAGCATTACTTGATTATTTGGAACAGCTAATAAAATTAAATCATTATATGTATTTGATACAGTATAAGTTTCATCTAAAACATTATCTATACCAATAGTCAACTCATAATCTTTGGCAAATATTTTTGTAGCCTTTAAATTTAATATTGCATAAGAGTCTAACTCTTGCTCACCATTCTCATAATCTATATCAGTCCAACTATCAGATGCAATAACTTCTGCTCTTATATTTAGAGTATCATCGTAATAATAATTCAACGCTAAATTTGCTTTTAATGGTGATATTTCAGGCATATTTATTCCAACTTGACCCTTTAAAGGATTATCTTTTTCCCCGACTTGATATGATACTCCATAATCAAAATATATTGACTCTGTAGCAACATAAGTTCCACTTAATTCTATTCCATACATTGTAGCATCTACATTTTCATAGGCATTATAAGAAACTTTGTTATCACCCATCATTTTCTTATTTGATGAGTTGTATGCTATATAATCATCTAATATACTATAGAATATTTTTGTCTTAAATAAAAAATCTTCAAACTGCTTCTCAAATCCTAAATCTATCTCGTAATTTACTGTCTCCTCCAAATCAGGTGTTCCTACACTATTTCCCATACTTCCAACCCAATATAACTCTTTAGCATCTGGAACTCTTGATGATTTTCCAACTCCTGCAAAATATTTTATATCACCATCATTATATTTAGCTGTTATATAACCATTAAGTTGATTATAATCTTTAGGTTGATATTTAATATTACCTGTTGAAATCTCTGTATCGTCATATCTCATACCTATATCTAATACTAATTTATCTAGCTTTATCTCATCTTTTATAAATAGAGCTATATTTTTTGTATCTACATCATATATGCTATGAAATTTAGCCTCTGGGAAAGGTATGCTATTTTTATAATATCCTCCATCCCAATTTCTTTTACTATAATCCAATCCTGTAATGATAGTATGATTCTCTATATCGAAACTATTTTTAACTTTAGCACCTTGCATATCAGTACTTAAAGCATGAGTCATCTCAAATTTCATCATCTTAGATGCCATTCGATATTGTGTAGACATAGGATGAGTAACTTCAGTCTTATAAACTTGAAGATTTAACTCTTTTGAATACTCTCCTAAATTCTTTGCAATATATTCTATATTATAAATATCAGAATCATCACTGATAGCATCCATTTTAGAAGATGGATATAGGATATCATCACTCCTATTTGCAGTATAACTTAATCGTAACTCTTGATTATCTGCTATCTCCCAGAAAATCTTTGCCATAACAGTATCTTTACTAAATGCATCCATATCTTGATATTGTGGCTGATATTGAGTTGATGGTAAAACTTTCTTATTTTTTATATTTTTATTAATCTGTCCAACAAAATTATCTCCATTGCCATCTTCATATTGTCCACCACTTTCAGTAGAAGCACTCAGTAAAAATTTTAATTTATCAACTCCTCCACTTAGAGAGAATGCACCTTTTTGGTAACCAAAGCTTCCTGCATTTAAATTAATATCTCCATGAATATCTTTTGTTGGTTTAATTGTAGTAATTTTCACTCCTGCACTTAACGAACCAAACTCTTCCACATCAAAAGGACCTTTATTAATAGAAATATAATCTATATTATTTGCCAAAATATGAGAAATTGGAGGATCCATACGGTTTGGACAAGCTCCACAAACTTTAGCTCCATCTATTGTAACAGATATATTATCTTTAAGTTGTCCTCTAATAACTATATCATTAGCTATTCCACTTCGGCGTTTAAGAGATATAGCTGGAGATTTTTTAAATAATGCTTCTGCAATATCTGCTGATTTTATATCTTCACCATGAATATCTTTAACAACCTCTTTCTCTAAAGATGCCTCAACTTCAATAGTTCCTAAATTAACCTCATCTGCATGGATTAAAGTTGCACAAACCACAGATATGTATATAATTTTTTTCATTTGTATTCTCACTATATTTTATTTAATAAAAATATTATTATAAAAATATGTTAAATTGGTGTTAATTAATAAATCGCATGAATATTATCTACTTCATCCCAACTCAAACCCTTTTTTGTTGAACGATTTTTTAGAATATGTTCTATATATCTAGCAAATAAATCTGTCTCTATATTTATTTTTGTGCCAACTATATAATCTTTAATAAGTGTCTCTTTGAGAGTATGTGGAATAATTGTCAATCTAAAACTATCATCGTAAACATCATTTACTGTTAAACTAACTCCATCAATAGTTATAGAGCCTTTGGGAATGATATAAGATATATACTTATCCTCAACAGAAATAATATAATCTACTCCATTTGATAAAGACTTAATAGATTCAACTACTCCTATACAATCAATATGACCTTGTACTACATGTCCCTCAAATCTATCACTAAGTTGCATAGCTGGTTCGAGATGTACCCTACCTCTAATTTTACTCTCATCGATAATAGAACGAGTTTCATCGGCCAATTCAAGATTAAATCCATCGCTATTAACTTTTATAACTGTTAAGCATACTCCATTAATAGCTATACTATCTCCAATATTTGCTTTATATGAAGAGTTGATAGTTAGAATATTATTTGAATATCTTTTAACATTAGCAATCTCTCTTATAAGTCCTGTAAACATTTAATACCTTAATTTAAATATAAAAATTATAGCGTAAAAAGCTAATCTCTATATTTTGGATGATGAAAATGTAATCTATGGTCACAAGAATTTGATACAACAGATTTATCAAATGATATAAAACCTATATCCATCCAATCTTTTGTTCCATTAACTTCTTTATCAGCTACTGATATATTAAATATTAATTTTTTATCTTTTATTTTTAACTCATCTCTAAAATCTATCTCTTCTATAGTTTGACCTTTTTCAGCCTTTATTTTTATCCACTTTGGAGTTTTAATGTTCTCTTTCGATTTTTCACCCAATTCTGATATTTCATAAAGTTGTCTTATTCCAGAATTTTTATCTGCTGTTGAAAATGCTTTAGCTACTTTTACTGCATATAATAAATTTTTTACAACTGCTGAAGTTGTTGTAACTGATGGCTCATTTGTCATTGCTACATCTGTATAATGCTTTGCATTAGTTCCACCCAAATCATCAATTACAAAAAAGTTTGCTTTAGTTGTATTCTCATTAGGATTAGTTGATGCAAATATTTTTCCTGCTAAACCAAAAGCTCTTAGGTCTGTTGATTTAGTGTTGGATAAAGCTGTAGATGCTCTCGCAATAATTAAACCTTTTGAACTATTTTTGAAATATCCACTATAAGGATTTTCCTTATTAATTTCCCAAATACCCTTTAAACATATTCCATTAGGATGAGCTAATTTATTAAACGGTTCTAATATATCTCTATTATCATTAAGCGTTCTCTCTGCATCATCTAAAATAATATCTCTATTCCAGTCAAATAAATCACTGAACGATACACTATTATAAGGAAGTTTGGAAAGTGGGTCAGATAATATCTCTTTCCATACATAATTAAAATTACTATTTGTTGGCTCTTTAATTTTCAAGTTCATATCCTGTGTACACCCTGTTATTATAATTAATATAAATATCCATAATTTTTTCATATAAAAAGCTCCTATTAAATTCAATAATACAATATTTTAGATATTATTTAATTTAAAGGTAGAAAATGATAAATATATTAAAACAAATTGTGATAGATGCTGGGGAAATTGTCAAGGAAGGATATAATAGTAAAAAAGATATTCACCATAAGGGTATTGTTGATCTTGTAACTAATTATGATATAAAATGTGAAGAGTTTATTATCTCATCTTTAAAAAATAAATTTATAGATTATGAATTGATAGGAGAAGAGAGCTTTAACTCAAACTTTGATTTCACCAAAGCTAAAGCTATATATATTGATCCAATAGATGGAACAACAAATTTTATTCATGGTATACCTCACTTTGCAATATCAATAGGTGTTTGGGAAAATAATAATCCAATAATGGCTGTAGTCTATAATCCAATATTAAATGAGATGTTTTGGGCAATTGCTGGAGGTGGTGCATATTGTAATAATAAAAAATTACGAGTATCCGAACAGATAAATCTTCAACAATCTCTAATTGGTACAGGTTTTCCTTATGCTAAAGTAAATAGAGGAATAGAGTATAAATGGGTAATAGCCTCTATCACTAACCTTTTGCCAAATATTAGAGATATAAGACGACTAGGTTCAGCATCATTAGATTTATGTTATTTAGCAGAAGGAAAAACAGATGCTTTTTATGAAATTGATTTAAAACCTTGGGATATCGCAGGTGGGATTCTAATTTTATTAGAGGCAGGAGGTAAAGTTACAAATCTTTCAAATAAGAAGTTTAATTTTAATGATAAGGTTATAGTAGCAAGTAACTCTAAAATACATATAGAGCTACTAAGTTTTTTAGATGAGGTCTAATATTTCTTTAACTCTTTTAAGAATACTTCTGGATTCCTAGCTCCAACTATTTTTCCAACTCTTTTACCATTTGAGTTTATAAAATATACAGTTGGTGCTATAATAATATTGTATCCATGATTAGCATCTTTATCAAGTTCAAGATATACAAAATGTTTATTTATATAATTTGATATTTTCTTATCTTCATATATTGAACTTTGCATATAATTACACTGCTTACAATCAGAACTTGTAAACATTATCATTAAGGTTTTATTATGCTTCTTAGCATTAGCTATTCCATTTTTATATGAAGTTGCAAAAGATGTTATTTCAGCAGATAAAGCTATAGTTAAAATAGTCATTAATATTATTAATCTATTTATCATCTATACTCTCCACTATCTCTAATGCTCTCTTCTTTGCCTCTTCAACTTCATCAAGTACCAAGGAAACAGCCATTCTTCTTCCAATATGAGATTCTGGTTTTCCAAATACTCTTACAAAACTATCTTTAGTGAATGAACTATCTGGAACTTCTATAACTGGATTTTTATTCTCATTTTTAGCCTTATAAGCTCCACTTGCACCTGAACCATAAAATATATAATCAAGAGGTAAACCTAAAATAGCTCTAATATGCAATGCAAACTCACTTTGAGATTGTGTTATTAATGTTACCATTCCTGTATCATGTGGTCTTGGACTAAGTTCAGAAAAATATACCTCATCATCTTTTACAAAAAATTCTACTCCAAATATACCTCTACCACCTAATCCGTCAGTAACAGATTTTGCAATATATTGAGCTTGTTTAAGTGCATTTTCACTCATTTGCATAGGTTGCCAAGATAGAATATAATCTCCATCTTTTTGAATATGCCCTATAGGTTCACAAAATGTAGTACCTATTTCATTTCTAACAGTAAGTAGTGTAATTTCATAATCAAATGGCACAAATTCCTCTACAATAAGCTCACTAGCATCTCCTCTTGCCTCTTTTGCAATCTCCCAAGATGAATTAATATCATCAGCACTCTTCGCAATACTCTGTCCATGACCTGAACTACTCATAACTGGTTTAATAACACAAGGAAAACCTATTCTACTAGAAGCTTCTTTTAATCCATCAAGAGATTTAACAAACTCATAACCACTTGTCTTTAATCCTAACTCTTCTGATGCAAAAACACGAATATTTTTTCTATTCATAGTCTTATTTACAGCTTCAGCATTCGGAATAACACAATAGCCCTCATTTTCGGCATCAAATAAAGCTTGAATACTTAATGCTTCAACCTCTGGAAGAATATAAGTAGGATTCTCTTCTCTAATTAAATTTAATAAAGCCTCTCTATCTTGCATATCAATAACACAAGCTTTATTAGCTACAAGGTGAGCAGGAGCATTTTTATATTTATCTACTGCAATAACTTCAATCCCTAATCTTTGAGCCTCAATAGCTACCTCTTTACCCAATTCACCAGAACCTAAAAGCATAATTTTAATAGCGTTTGATTGTAATGGAGCTGTAAATGTCATAAAAAACCTTTTATTATATTATATCCTATATCTCTTTTATCTCTATCTTATCTGCTTCGCTTCTTCTTAGAGCAATTGATGTATGTTCTATATCTATCTCCATAGTCTGCTTTGCTAGAGAACAACCCTTTACGAATAACTGTTCACCTCTCATAATTCCTAAAGAGTTCAAACGATTTCTTAGAGTTGGTTTGGCATTAATAGATACAATTTCTGCACTATCCCCTTTTTGTAATTGACTAAGTAACATCTATACTCCTAAAATTAATTTTGTAACATTGTATGCTATAAAACTTAAAATCCAAGCTGTAGATGTTGTAAAAATAAATAAATATACTAAGTATTTCCAACCTCCAGCCTCCCTTGCAAAAACCATTGAAGCTGCCAAACAAGGTAGATAAATCATTACAAATACAATAAATGCAATAGCTGATGGAAGAGAAATATTTTTTCTAAGTTCATCTCGCAAAGAACTACTTGTTTCATCATTATTTTCACCTAATGAATATAAGACTCCTAAAGTTGAAACAACAACCTCTTTAGCTGCTAATCCAGTCTCCAATGCCACACTCATTTTCCAATCTAATCCTAATGGGGAGAAGAACCAACTTGAAGCATGTCCAATCTGACCTAAATAACTCATCTCTAAAGATTTCTCTGCTAACTCATTAGATAATTTAATACTCATATTTTCATCTACTGATTTTTCTATTTTAATGCTATATTGAGCCTCTAATTCATGCTGTTTTGGATAATTACTTGCAAACCATACTAACATTGAAGCAAGTAGAATAAATGTACCTGCTTTATTTATATAACTCTTACCCTGACCATAAACAGTATGCCAAATTAATTTCATTGATGGCATACGGTACTTTGGCATCTCCATAACAAACGGTTCATCTTCGCCTTTAAATACATATAAATGTAAAATTTTAGCAGAAATAAGACCTAGCATAGCACCTGTCATATATATTAAAAATAACCAATTACCTGCATCTTCATCTCCAAAAAATGCACCGATAAATAAAACATATATAGGTAATCTCGCACCACAACTCATAAATCCAATAATAAAAAGTGTAAGAAGTCTATCTCTCTCATTTTTTAAAGTTCTAGCAGCCATATAAGCAGGTACAGAACAACCAAAACCAGTTACTAATGGTATAAAACTCTTTCCATGAAGTCCAAATTTATGAAAAAATCCATCTAGCATAAAAGAGACTCTTGACATATATCCAGTAGTTTCAAGAAGTGCTATACCAAAAAATAAAATTAATATATTTGGTAAAAACATCATAACAGAACCAACTCCTGCTATCATTCCATCGGCTACAAGTGAGCCTAACCAACCATCACCTAATACCTCTTTAGCATTATCTCCTAACCAACCAAAAGATGCATCTATTAAGTCCATTGGAATTGCTCCAACTTGAAATGTTAACTGAAATAAAATCCACATAAAAAGAAGAAAAATAGGGATACCAAGATATTTATTGATAAGAAGATTATCAATTTTTTGAGTAAAGTTTTTAGCTTTCATGGAAGATAGTTCAATCACTTCCATCTTAGCACCTTTGGCGAATGCAAAATGCTCATCAATAAAAATTTCTTTTAAATCTTTACTTCCAGAATGCAAATATATATGTTCTAAAGATTTCCGTAGCAAATGTTGTAATTCAATCCAAATAGGCTCTTCATGAATTTTTTTATATATATTTTCATCTTCTTTTAAAAGTCTAACAGCCAACTGTCTATATGGGATAGAAGATTTATATCCTCTATCTTCAAGAAATCCAACAATATGTGCTATCTCTTCCTCAATAAAATCACTATATATAACTTTTCCTGAAATCTCTTGCTTGTGAGATGCTTCAACTATAGCTTGTTCAAACTCCTCTATACCAATATTTTTAGATGCACTTGTTTTTATACATGGTACACCGAGAATAACAGATAACTGCTTCTCATCTATTTTGATACCTTCATCATCTGCTTCATCTATCATATTAAGAACAACTATCATTTTTTTACCAAGTTCTAATAACTCAGAAGTTAAAAGAAGATTTCGCTGAAGATGAGTAGAATCAACTACATTTACAATTACATCATAATCACCTTCTAATAATGCATTTTTAGTAACTCTCTCCTCTTGCGTATAATCTACTAAAGAGTAAGTTCCTGGTAAATCAACAATATGCAATAGGTAATCATGACAAGCTTTTGCATCACAATAATTAACATCTAATTCTAATTTATCAACAGTTACACCTGCAAAATTACCGACTTTTAACTTCGCATTTGATATTGCATTTATAAGTGAACTTTTACCAACATTTGGTTGACCTGCCAATACAACAGTTATTTTATCCAAAATAAATCCTTGTAAATATTATTTTTACAAAGTATACTCTTTGTTGACTTAATCAATATTTAAAATGAGACTTGTTATCAATTAACTATTTCTTTTCTGCTTTAGCAACAAGTGCATCAATCTTAAAAGATATTGAATCTTTAGAATCTTCTGATTCTCTACTAATTACTCTTGCAATATTTTCTTCCTTTGCCTCATCTTGTGATATGTCATCTAACTCCAAATCTTTGTAACGCTCTATTAAATCTAAATACATATCTCGTGTAAATTCTTTCTCTGTTTCGTTCTTAAATGCGGGGGCTTCTTCTATTTCTATAAATGGGTTCGATTTACTATCAATTATATTTAACACAAAAATTAATCCTAAAGTAACTAATATTAAAATTATTATAGAAACAATACCTATCTTATCACTCAAAACACCTTTAGATTTTTTCAAAATAATTACCTTCTATTTAGTTTTAATAGTAGTCAAGCCTAAACTTTTCCACATTTGAAATCCACCACGATAATAATGAATTTTTTCAGCGGGGTATCCAACTTTCAATAAAGACTTAATCAAAGTTTGTGATTTCCCACACCAAGCACCATTACAATATATAACTACATCTAAAGCTTTACTCTCATTCCACTTTCCTTCAGATAATCTTTGCATACCTAACACTTCCATAATACTATTCATTATATCTATATCTTCTGCCAATGAAAATGGTATATTAATAGATGAGGGTATGGTTTCTTTATTATAAATCTTTTTGGGACGAGCATCAATTAATAGTATCTTTTTCAATAGAAAATCATAGAAAACAGAATTTTGAGTTCTATTAATGATATTTCTATATTCCAAGTTTCACCTTACTTAGAAACCTTAACAGTTTC
>JAMOSL010000057.1 GCA_027063105.1 Campylobacteraceae bacterium | reverse complement strand
ATTCTCAATTAAAAATAGGTATAAATCCTAATAACGATTATATCTATAATTATAGTATTAATTGGGGTGATGGAAATATAGATAATAATATTACAAATGATATTATTCATACTTATAGTGAAGAAGGTCAATATCGAGTTAAAATTGGAGGGGTTTTTCCTCAACTATTCTCTGGAGATCCTTATAGCATAGAACAATCTTATAAAGATTATGATGGAAGAAAGCTTTTAAGAGTCGAGCAATGGGGAACTCAAAAATGGGAAAGTATGTCTTCATCATTTTCTTATTGTGAAAGTTTTGAATTAAATGCCACTGATATACCAGATTTATCCCAAGTTGAGAATATGAATACTATGTTTACTAATTCATCACAATTTAATACTAATATAGGTAATTGGAATGTATCTAATGTTAAATCTATGACCAATATGTTTGATAGTGCGTTAAAATTTAATCAGCCATTAAATAATTGGAATATATCTAATATTACTAATATAAATTATATGTTTTATCAGGCTAAGAGTTTTAATCAGCCATTAAATGATTGGAATGTATCTAATATTACTAATATGCATAGTACATTTAACGGAGCAGTATCTTTTAATCAAACACTTGAAGCTTGGAATATTAAAACAGTTACTAATATGCAGAATATGCTAGAAAATACTAACTTATCAGTGGAGAATTATAGTAATACATTAATAGGTTGGTTGAAAACAGCTATTAATAATCAAAATATAACTTTAGATGCTAATAATCTTAAATATAATGCAGTTGGAGAAAGTGCTAAAGGTGATTTAAATCAGTCTGCTAGTTATAACTGGACAATTAATGATGCAGGATTAGCAAATTAGCTTTATGTATGGTGGGAATTATCCCACCTTTCGATTATTTATATGATAATATTTTTTTAACTTTATCTATAGAACAGAAAAAGATTATATCAAAGATAGGATTTAGAACGGTTTTATCTACTCCAATAATATCAAATGGCTTAATGATAAATGCTTTTTCTTCTTCTCTATTTTGTGCTATTCGTGGCATTATTGTAAATACAATAGGTTTTAGAGTACGAACTAGATTTAAAACTTTTTTATATTGTTTATCATCTTTATTTGGTAAAATATTATCATCATCATTCTTCTCTAGTCTGATTTTTAAAAGAAGTGTTATTTTATCTTTGAAAATAACTTTATTCCACTTTATTTTACCAAAAGAAGAGTTAAAATAGCTATTTCCTGCTGTAAGTGGGTGATTTTTTTCTTCCCTAATTGCTTCTAAAAATTGTAAGAAAAAATTGATGCCTCCAAAAGAGTCTGCTATTGTTGTTAATCGTTTATGATGATTTAGTTTTGCTTCGTCATCAAGAGAGTTAAAGTTGCACATATATTAAAAATTCCTTGAGTATTTTTTCATATTATAGCGAGATAATTATCTTAGAATATTATCATCTACTCCTTGACAAATAATATGACCTATTAATATATGCATCTCTTGAATTCTTGCTGTATTATTTGATGGAATAATAATATTTGTATCACAAGATTTTTGCATTTCTCCACCATTCTTTCCACTTAATCCAATAGTAGTACAACCTAACTCTTTAGCTTTTTTTAGGGCTAATATAATATTCTGTGAGTTTCCACTTGTAGATATTCCAATAAGTAAATCACCAGTATTTGCTAATGCTTCTACTTGTCTTGAAAATATAAATTCATATCCAAAGTCATTTGCAATAGCTGTTATTGCTGATGTATCAGTTGTTAATGCAATACTTGCTAATGCTCTTCGGTTACTCTTATATCTTCCTGTTAATTCTGCTGATATATGTTGCGCATCACCAGCAGAACCACCATTTCCACACAATAGTATTTTATTACCTCTTTTAAGAGTTTCTATAACTAAATCAGAAGCATCTTTGATATTTGGCATTAACTTATCTAAAGTTCTGTTTAAAGTCTCTTGATGAGATATAAATTCATTTTTAATCATATTCTTAATTTTAAAATGTTCATAAGTATCTTTTATATTTTTAAAACTCAAAGAAGCATTTAAATTTATATCTTTTCCTATGAATATACTATTTCCAATTTTTGCATTTATAGCTAGATTTATATCACTATTTTTATCACCTATCATATAAGAATTATCTAAATTGATATTTGGATATTCCATAATTGCTTGTTCTATCATTCCAATGGCTGGTTTTCTACAATTGCAATTATCTTCTGGTGAGTGTGCACAATAATATATCTTTTCTATTTTTATATCTTTTTTAAGTAGT
>JAMOSL010000056.1 GCA_027063105.1 Campylobacteraceae bacterium | reverse complement strand
CATTATACCAGATGGCAAAACATGGGAAGGTGAAATTAAAAATTTAGCAAAAGATGGTACAAGTTATTGGGTATATTCTATTATTTCTCCTGAGTATGATTATCATGGTAAACATATAGGATATATCTCTATACGAAGAGATATTGCTATGCAAAAAGAGGTGGAAATTTTAAATACATCTTTAGAGATGAAAGTTGAAGAAGCAAATAAAAATTTATCCAATATTATTAAACACACTAAAGAATCAATTGAATATGCAGCACTAATACAAAGCTCTTTAATACCAGACAATCATATTTTTAGAAAATACTTTCAAGAATATTTTGTAATATGGCATCCAAAAGATACAGTAGGTGGAGATATATATCTATTTAATGAACTAAGAAATGATGATGAATGCTTAATTATGTGTATTGATTGTACGGGACATGGAGTCCCTGGGGCTTTTGTAACTATGCTTGTAAAAGCAGTTGAAGCTCAGCTTATGGCTGAAATATATAATAATCCAGATATGGAAATTAGTACAGCATGGGTTATGGGATTTTACAATAATAGATTAAAAAAGATGCTAAAACAAGATAATCCAGATAGTATTTCAAATGTTGGTTGGGACGGAAGTGTATTTTATTATAATAAAAAAGAAAAAATTATTAAATTTAGTGGTGCAGAATCACCATTTTTCTATAGAAAACCAGATGGTGAGATAATAACCGTAAAAGGTACAAGAAAATCTGTAGGTTACAAACAATGCCCATTTGATTTTAAATATAAAGAGACCATTATTGAAAATGTAGAACCAGGGACAAAAGTTTTTCTTACTACAGATGGTTATCTTGACCAAAATGGTGGGCCAAAAGATTTTCCTTTTGGTAAAAAGAAATTTATCCAAATCATAGATGATTATGGTGAAGAGAGTATGGCAGATTTACAAGAGATGTTTATGTATGAGATGGCAGAGTGGGAAGAGCAAATTGAAGGAAATGATAGAAATGATGATATGACTGTAATTGGGTTTACAATTTAAATAATGGCCGTTATTTAAGTTAAGTTATTTAAGTTAAATAATGGTAAAATTCTCTATCTACTAAATATTTGGAGAAAATTATGAAAAATCCTTTTAATTTTTATTCTATTACAACTGATGAAAATTTTTGTAATAGAGATGAAGATATAAAACAACTAAAAAGTTACATATCAAATAGTGCAAATGTTGTATTGTTTTCCAAACGAAGATATGGGAAAACAACGCTTTTAAATGAACTATTTAAAAATCATTTGGATAATAATACGCTTTCTATTTATATTGATATTTATGGTATAAATGATAAATATACCTTAATACAAAATCTTAGTGCAAAGATTCTTGAATATTATAAAGTTACAGATATAACTCAAACTATAAAGAATCTTAAATCAATATTTAATCGTATATCATTTTCTCTAACTATAAATCAGAAAACAGCAATGCCAGAGATAAAACCAGAATTTATAAAAAAAGATTTTGAATTATTACTTGATGAACTTTTAGAT
>JAMOSL010000055.1 GCA_027063105.1 Campylobacteraceae bacterium | reverse complement strand
AACATCTTTTTGTGTTAGATAAGGATTTTTTATAGTTGGAGCTAATGCTTTTATTAAATCATTTTTAGAATACTCTTTATATTGATGAATGTTAAAAAATATAATTTCTGAAATATAATTTTTTACCAATCTTATTTGAAATGCTTTATCAAAAATATCTTTCTCTTTTTGGGCATTTAAATTTATTGGATAAAAAAATTTAGATAAAACTTCAGAGATCTTTATACAATTCATTTTTATTTTTTAACCTCTTTTAACTCTTCTATTAGTGCTTCAGTTTTTATATTTGTTCTTCTATTCCCATATATTCTAGCTGTATAGCTTGTAATTATTGAAATAAAATCTTGAATAATATCCTGTTCATTCGTATCAACACTATTTACAACTTCTATTTTTTTTCCTAATTTATTTAACAAAGTTTCTAAATATTTAAATCCGACTCGTGTTAATCTATCTTTGTGTTCAACTAATAATATTGTAAAATCTTGTTCATCTAGTATTTTTTGCAATTTTCTTCTATTGTCATTAAACCCTGAACCAACTTCACTATATACTTTACTTACTTTATAACCTTTTGCATTTGCATAATTTACCAATCTCTCTTTTTGAGTTTCTAAATTATTTTTGCTTGTTGGAGTTGAAACTCTACAATATATAATAATTCTCTCTTCTTTTTTCTCTTCAATCACATTCATAAGCCTATTATAGGTCTCTCTTGTTACATAATTAAGTGTATTTACCTTAACAAACTCTATTTTTCCTTCATTTTTCCAAATATATAAAGTATTTCTATGAATTCCTAATGCTCTTGCTAAAATTGATATTTTTATTAAATCTTTATCCATAATTTAATTATAGCATTAGTTCTATTAAATTATTGTTAATAATTGCTATATTCTGCATATCTATATTAGACTATCTCTAAAACTTCTCTTTCTCTTCACCTAATTTAAGTATAATTAGATTATGGCTTTTATTACAATTAATCAAGATAATTTTTATTACAACCTCAAGCAAATTGCCCTTAAAATAGGGTCATTAGATAAAATTGCTATTGTCTTAAAAGATAATGCTTATGGTCATGGATTAGAGATTATGGCAAAAATGGCTAGTGATTTTGGAATTAAGCACTCTGTTGTACATAATTATAGCGAAGCGATTAAAATCAAACATCTATTTAAGACAACATTAATTCTAGGAGGTGAGGTTATTCCTATAAAAAGATGTTCTTATGTAATTAATTCTATATCTCATCTGGATGAAATTCCTGAAAATATAAAAATTGAACTCAAATTTGATACTGGTATGCATCGTAATGGTATTAAAATTAATGAAATTGAAGAGGCATTATCTAAAATAGATAATAATAATTTAAATTTGGTAGGTTTAATGACTCATCATAGAAGTTCTGATGAACTTACTTCAGAATTTTTTTGGCAAGAGAAACAATTTGATGAAATTAAAAAATTTATTAAGAATAAAGGATTTGACTCTCTCCGAGTTCACTCTTGTAATTCATCTGCAACACTAAGAAAAAAATTTATAACTGATGATATAGTTAGAGTTGGTATATCTGCTTATGGATATAATGAACTTCCAAAAGCATTCAATCCTATAAAATTAAAACCTGTTATGAAACTTTATGCAAAGAAAGTCTCCTCACGAATTATACAAAAGGGTCAAAGAGTTGGTTATGGAGCTGATTTTATAGCCTTACATGATATAACTGTATCTACTTATGATATTGGATATGGTGATGGTTGGTGTAGAGGAGACAGCTTAAAATCTTATATAACACCTGATGGATTTAAAATTTTAGGTAGAGTTTCAATGGACTTAATAACATTAGATAGTGACCAAGAGGAAGTTTGTATCGTATCAAATGCTCAAGAATCAGCTAAACAATTTAATACAATAAGCTATGAAATACTCACAGCTTTATCCTCTAATATAATCAGATATTTACTCTAGTCTTAATTACTTCTTTTACACTATTAAAATCTTTTTCATGTCCAAAACAACTATTTGAATTACATATCATAAATCCATCATTTTTATCAACTCTCAAATAACTAAATGGATATGGTAATTTTTGAATATCTGATAAATGATATTTTAATTTATCTTCTTTAGCTTTTATTATTATATCATCAGATAAATATCTCATAACAACTTTAGCTAATTTAGGTTTTGAGATTGGTTGACGCATAATATCATAAGAGTTTAATTGAAGAGTCTGAAATACAAATTTCTTATAAACTGTATCAACTAATGAACTAATTGTATATATCGAATCTAACATTACTGCTAATGAAGAGGGATATGAAC
>JAMOSL010000054.1 GCA_027063105.1 Campylobacteraceae bacterium | reverse complement strand
CTTACCCAAATAAGAGATATTATATTAAATAATATAAAAATAAGTATTATTCTAGGTAAAGGTTTTTGCCATATTTTTATTAAATTAGATTTAAAGTTTTTGCCCATTAAAAATATAATTATCATTGAAATAGTAATTGCTATTATTCCAGCTCTGGATAGTGGTAAAATAAATGCATAAGCTACCATTAAATAGTTAAGATAAATTCCTATTCTTTCTCTAAAGTTTTCCATATTATTCTATTATTCCTTTTTGCATTGGCTCATTGTAAATCTATCGGAATTTATATCTCTACCAACAAGCATAACTCTAACTTGAGGATTATCCAATAGATTGTGTAATAATTTTTTATTATCTGGTATATGATATAGGAATAATGGAATATCTCCTAATAATTCTTTTGTATTTTCTCCATAAGTTGGATTATTTAAATCACCATAGTGCATAGCAATGACAGTAAAGTCTCCTCTTGCAAAGAAAGATTTATATAAATTTAAAACCATGCTCGTTGTTATAGAACTTTGAGGTAATGGTTGAATATCAAATATTGTATTAAATCCAGCATCTGTATATTTTGCTAGTTTGAATGGATGGGTCCCCTCTATATATATTCTTTCTCTAATATTATTATTCTCTGTAATTTTAAGAAGTCTTGATATTGCGTTATTAGTATCTTCATTGCTTATATGACCTAAATTTTTATAATCTATCCAAAAATATTGATTTTTACCAAACTTATTAAATACCTCTTCTAAAGTTAAAAGTTTCCCATCTTTTTGGGTATATATGAGTTTGCCATTACTATCTATAATTGGGTGGTCATGAGATATAATAAATATTTTCATTTTGACATCGTAATGTAAATCTATTTCTGCACCAACAGCACCCAAATTAAAAGCTTTATTTAAACTATCCAAAGAATTCTGAGATATATCTTTCTCATCATATAAGCCTCTTGCAGACCATATCTTATTACAACCATTATATGTATTTGTAAAATCTTTATTCTTAAGTTTATCTTCAGTATAAGAAAGAGTTAATATATATATTAATATTAAGATAACTAATAGCGTTGATATTTTAAGTAAAAGTTTCATTTTTTATTCCTCTTATTTGAAATTAGATAGCATAATAACAAAATTAAATAGAATAGTAGTTAAAAGTTTTTTGGAATAATATTCTGTTAATAGTAATTGATATTTTTATGTTATAATCAATACTATTAAAAAATATAAAGGTATTATGATGCAAGTAAAAAACTTTAGAGATAATATGCACGATGACCCATATATGAGAGAGGCTATAGTAATAATTAAAGAGAAAGCTGAAGAAAAAAGAAAAATAAAGAAAAGTTCCCATGATAAACCAGTAGAAGTACTTTTTAAGAGTCGTTCTATTAATGAATTTCTACCTGATGGTAATGAAGATATTATAATAATTACGATGTTTACACTTTTACCATATTTAGCAGGAATTATATTTACTTTTATTGTAATAGCTGGAGGGAGTATTACAAAACTTATTTCATTATCAAAATATCACTCTTTCGGACTTCTTTGGGCAATTGGTTATGAGATATTAGCATTTTTAATCTTATCTTGGATTGTAAAAATATTTATTTTCTCATTTTTGCCTGAACAAGAAGAAGAGATAAAAATAAAACCAAAGTTTTCAAGAAGAAGGAGATAATATATGAATTTTAAAATAATATTAAGTCTATTATTAAGCTTAATCATTTTTACGAATATATCTAATGCTCAAACGCAAAGAGATAGTTATAAAGTTGGATATAGCGATGGCTGTTATAGCTCTAAACACTCTTGGAAAAAAGATAGTAGTCAATATCGACACAATAGATTATATTCAAAAGGATGGGAGACAGGAAGTAGGCAATGTAAGTCTCAACGAACTAATGAGAGTAGAAGTTATAATTTAGGATATAAAGATGGATGTAATAGTTCAAAAGGTAGATATTATAAAGATTCTCAGAGATATAGACACAATAGAAGCTACAGAAATGGGTGGAAAGATGGTAAAAAAAAGTGTTCATATCGTAAAAAATATAATAGTAACAAATATAGATTTGGATATGAAGATGGATGTGAAACTGCAAGATATAGGTTTGTAAGAAATGATAAATTATATTATAAAAGCACTCGTTATAGAGATGGTTGGGATAATGGAGAGAGAAGATGTCGAGAATATAAATAAATGAACTAAATAAATTATAGTATAATTCTGCCATCTAAAATAAATGGGAGATTGTATGGAAATTCAAACAATCAAGAAAATGGAAAAAGAGGCTTATAAAGGTAGTAGTATCGACTTTATAAGGTTAGGTTTTGCACTATTTTTTATGGTATCTGTTCTTACTTATAGCTTTATAAGTTCAGGTGGAGTGCCAAATAATTTATTCTTGGCAATAGCTGCTCTTTTTGGTGCATATATGGCTATGAATATTGGTGCTAATGATGTAGCAAATAATGTTGGACCAGCTGTTGGGTCTAAAGCTTTAACAATGACTGGAGCTATTATAATAGCTGCTATTTTTGAAGCTGGTGGTGCATTGGTTGCTGGTGGAGATGTTGTTAAAACCATTAAAAAAGGTATTATTGATATTTCTGGATTTGCTGGAAATACAGACTCGTTTATCTGGGCAATGATGGCTGCTCTCTTAGCTGCAGCTATATGGTTGAATCTTGCTACATATTTTAAAGCCCCTGTCTCAACTACTCACTCAATTGTTGGTGGAGTAATGGGTGGAGGTATTGCTGCTGCTGGATTTACTATTGTATCTTGGGGAACTATGGGTAAGATAGCTTTGTCTTGGATAGTCTCCCCTCTTTTAGGTGGGTTAATTGCGGCATTATTTCTGTTCTCTATTAAAAAAACTATAGTCTTCAAAAAGAATAAGATAGAATCTGCTATAAAATGGGTTCCTGTTTTTATATCCATAATGTCTTGGGCATTTATTACATATTTAACACTTAAAGGGCTTAAAAAAGTATGGCCTTCAATAGTATCTATTTTAACATTTCTTCCAGATACACAAAAGCCATCATTTGTAGTAGCTGCTACATTTGGATTAATTGTAGCTTTTGGTGTTTATTTCTTTTCTAGATATATGGTTAATAAAAAGAAAGATACTCTTGAAAATAGTAGAGAAGGTGTGAATATTCTTTTTACAACACCTCTTATATTTGCTGCTGCTTTACTTAGTTTTGCACATGGTGCTAATGATGTGGCTAATGCTATTGGACCATTAGCAGCTATTAATGATGCTATTATCAATGGTGGAATATCAGATAAAGCAGAGATACCGTTATGGGTTATAGCTGTTGGTGCAATTGGTATAGCTGTTGGATTATCTTTATATGGACCAAAACTTATCCGAACAGTTGGTAGTGAGATTACAGAATTAGATCAGATGAGGGCATTTTCTGTAGCAATGGCAGCAGCTATTACAGTTATTATTGCATCTCAATTAGGACTTCCTGTTAGTTCAACGCATATTGCAATAGGTGGTATTTTTGGTGTTGGGTTTTTGCGTGAATATTTGGCATCTACAGAGGTTGCAGATGATATCGCTCACGATAAAGAAGTTTTAATTGATGAGAAAAAACAATTAAAAGCACTTAATGGAGAACTTAGTTCATTAGAATCTAAAGAGAATAAACTTCAAGAAGACTATGCAAGAATTATTGACTTGTACAAGATGATTTCTGAAGAGGAAAATAGAGTTAAGATAGCAAAAAAACATCTTAAAAATTCTAAAAAAGTTCAATATGTTAAACGAGATGCAGTCAAGAAAATTATAGCTGCTTGGGTTATTACTGTTCCTGCTGCTGCTCTATTATCAGCATTAATATATTTTGTGATTAAAGGTATAGTTCTTTAGTAATATATGGTCGGAATATTTCTCCGACCATATAGTTTTATTCAGTAATATTGCTATCCACTATTTTCTCTTTTCCATTAATAACTATTGTAAGATTAAGAGGGTCTCCTCCTTTTGATGCAAGAAGAAATTTATCTGTGAATATATCACCATCTTGTAATCCACTATTTGTTAATGTAAATGTCCATGTACCACTCTCATCAACAATAAATATTCCATAAGTTCCATCTTTATTTTCAGGTAGCATACCTGCTTCACCATCATTAGGATCTTTAACAGTTATCGCACCTATAATAGATGGTTCGTTTCTATAAATTGTACCCATTAAATCACCACTAAATGAGGCTTTTGTATCAGGAGGACAGCCATCAGCTACAATTAATTCACCTTTTTTAGTATCATTACATTTATCAGCATTATCTCCAACACCATCACCATCTGTATCTATGCTTTCATTTGAATCATCTGGAAACATATCACCTCTATCTAAAACACCATCACCATCTCTATCATCTGTATTAATTGTAGATTTTATGTTTATATCTTTTTTAGTCACTCCAGTTATAATATTTTCATTTTCACTTTGTAATCTAATTTTAATACTATCTCCACCATATATATTTGATGATACTACTAATTCTATAACATCAGCAGATGATAGTATTTTTTTATCACTTATATCCCATCTATCCATTGGGAGATTATATATTGCCACATTTAGTCCATATACAAGATGTGAGGCACTAGAGACTTTTATTTTCACTTGGTCTTTGTTTGGATTTCCATCAAATTCTACAGTTGGCCTTACTCTTCTTACTGTCGGTTCATTTGCAATATAATCAATATACTGAAGTGCAGATGTTTCATCTTTATCTGATAAAATATTCAAAATATCTTTGAAGTCCTCTTGAAGTAATAAATTATTAGTTGATAAAGTAGTAGAGATTTTTTCTACAGATTCTAAAAATTTTTTATCTTGACCGATAGCTCCATTTACAATTGATAATATAAAAATATTAGGAGATATTAATTTGGCAGATATTTGTTTGTCCCAATATGCTAAACCTTCACCATCAGGATAACGGTTAAATATATTTTGATATATATTCGTAATTAGTTCTACAGAGTCTGCCTCATTATTATATAAATTGGGATATAACTCTTTTGTCTCATTTTGGTCAAAGAAACTATTTGAGATTTCAATTATTGTCCAATTGTTATCATTTATCATCTTATCCCAATATTCTAATCCTTCTTTATCTGGGACACGATTAAACATTGCTAAATATAAAATTTGTATATTTATTTTTTTAGCTTCATTGTCGACTTGAATTTCCTTGTCAATAGAAACAGAAGTATTGTTTGTATCTATCTCTACTATTGAGCTATTTGTTTCTACTATACTATCGTTGTCATCTTGAGCCATTAAAATAAGTGTTAATAGGCTTAAAATAATTATTAATAAATTTTTCATAACTTTCTCCTTTTTACTATTATACTTAAATATGATTATATTAAAATAATTAGAGTAAAATATCATTTGAATCTTTTAGATAGGAAAAAATTAAAATATGAAAAAAAAGAATAAGTTTATAATATTATCAGTGTTCTTTCTTCTTTGCATTAATTTATTTGCAAATAGTGAATATAACAATATATATAATAAAGAGATAAATAAATTATCAAAAAATATTTATATTACTCAAGAACAAACTAGATTACTAATGATGCGATATAAAATCGAGAGGAAAAAATCTTTTAATAATCGTACTATTCAATCTTGTGTTACAGTCTTAAAGGGTTTAAAAAGAAAAGAAATTGCTCTTATTCAACAAAAAAATAAGTATATTAGATTGAATAATCGTCAGATTAGAATAGTTAGAGAGAAAAAATTTAAATATAACAAGATAAAAAAAGAAAAGAAAAAGCAACTATCACATAAAAAAAATATATCTAAAATTAATGGTAGCATTCAAGTAAATATAGATTTGTCTCAACAGAAGATGTTTGTATATAAAGGTAATAATTTATTATATACTTGGTTAGTATCTACTGCACGAAAAGGATATAATACACCAAGAGGAAGTTATAAACCATATCATCTTGCAAAAATGCACTATTCTACATTATATAACAACTCTCCAATGCCATATTCTATATTTTTTAAAGGTGGATATGCAATACACGGAACAAATAGCATTAAAAGGTTGGGTAGGAGAGCATCTCATGGTTGTATAAGACTTCATCCTTCCAATGCTAGAAAATTATATAATTTAGTTAAAATTCATGGTTATAAACGAACTTCAATAAAAATAAGGTCTTAAGGATTATTATGAAAATTAATTTAATTATTATAGATAAAAGAGGTAAAGATAATCTTTATGCACCTCTTATTGAACATTATAAAAAAATATCAAAACCATTTGCAAAAGTTGAGGTTATAGAAATTTTTGATAAAGAGATAGCTAAAGCTCAAGACCTATCCGTTTTAAGTGCAAAGGCTAGTTATACAAAAGCATTTGAAAAATATTTAAAGAGTGGATATAATATCGCACTTAATCCATCATCAAGAGAGGTAGATAGTTTTGAATTTGCAAAATTACTCAATGATAGGGTAGAAGTTAATTTCTATATTGGTGGTGCTTATGGACTTGAAAAAGATTTTTTGAAAAAATGTAATAAAGATATATCATTGGGTAAAATTACACTTTCGCATAAATTGGTAAAGGTAGTTATGATGGAACAGTTATTTAGAGGACTATCTATAAATAATAATCACCCATACCACAAATAAACAAAACAAAACAAAAGGAAATGTTGATGTTGACTAAAGATAAATTAAATGATTTCAAAGAGAAATTGTTAAAAAGAAAAGTAAAGATTGGTAAGAATCTGAGAGAAACGACTTCAGAATTAAACGGAATGATAGCTGAAGAGCTTAATGATAATGTTGATCATGCTTATTTATCTACTGGAAGCATAGTAGATAGTGCAATTTTAGAGCAACAAGAGTCTGAATTAGCAGAAATTGAACTAGCTTTGGATAAAATTAAAAATGAAACTTATGGTGTTTGTGAAATGTGTGAAGAGCCTATAGGAATTGATAGGTTAAATGTTAAAAACTTTGCACGATTTTGTATTACTTGTAGAGAGATTACAGAAAAAGAGCAACATCACAACTAATTTTATAAAGGTTTAATAATGCGTATAGTTTTATATTTCTTCTCGTCTTTACTATTGACTGGTTTAATGGGTGCTTATGTTCACTCTTTACATTTGGGTTATTATAGTAAAACAGCATTTGGTCTAGCAATTAATTTACCGATTTCTTTATGGTTAATTCTTCCAGCTCTAATACTACTTTTTTTTACATTGATTCATTTTATATTTTATAATACAAAGAACTATTTTAATATCAAAAAGTGGCAAAAAGATGCTCAAACATTAGAGGATTCATTGTATTGGTCACTTCTTAGAGAGCCAAAAGAGCATAAATTTTTTAAAAAAGAGATTAAAACAAGTGCTTCACTACTTAAAAAAGCAACAATAGATGTATCTGGTTCATTAGAGGGAGCTTCCGAAAAAGTTATTGATGCTTTAACTATGATAAAAGATATTAATAGAGGGGAATATGTTGACCTAAAAGAGAGAGGTTTAGCAAAAAAAATATCTAAACAAAACCCTATATTTATTCAAAACAGTATAAATAGATTAGATGTGGATACAAAATTTGCTGAAGAAGTTTTATTAGATAGTGAGAGTTATAATAAAGAAATAGTTAAAAAAGCTTTAATTATATTTTCTTCTCATGAAACATTCTATAAAGCTAAAAAATTTGTATCATTATATAATGTTAATAGTTTTTTAATTTTAGTAGAGAGGGGTATTGCTGGGGAGAATATTGGAATGAATCAAGAGATATTAAACTTTTTTATTGATAATTTAAAGTTTGGTTGCCCTGAATATATGAAACTAGCTAGAATTACAGTTAAAAAGTTTGCTCCTGATCAGAATCTTGCAATGTTTAAAGCAGTTCAAAAAAGTGATGAGAGTGCTAGTAATGCTTATTTATATTTATTATTTGAATATGAAATGTTAGATGCGATAGAAGACTATTTATATGAACATCCAGAGAATGAATTTGTTAGATATAGAGCTTTATACACATTAAAAAGAAATGATAGTAAATACAATATGGAGAGTTTAGTAAACTCTGATGCCGTCTGTTATGACCATTGATTTTTCTAAACCAATTTATGCCTTAGCCCCTCTGGCTGGGTTTACTGATTTACCTTTTCGTTCAGTTGTTAAGAAGTTCGGAGTTGATTTGACCGTCAGCGAAATGTTGAGTTCAAATGCTCTAGCTTATCAAAGCGAAAAAACACTGAAAATGCTTCAAAAAAGTCCTTTAGAGAGTCCATATTCTGTTCAAATTGCTGGTTCTGATACTGTTGTTGTTAGAAAAGCTGTCGAACTTTTAAATGAACAGAGTGGCATTGATATTTTAGATTTAAATTGTGGATGTCCTGTTCCCAAAGTTGTAAATAATTTAGCAGGTAGTGCATTATTGACAGATTTACCAAAAATGGCAAAAACTATAGAAACGATTAAGAAGTATTCCAATAAGGAGTATACTTCTGTAAAGATTCGTTTAGGATTTAATGAAAAAAATCATCTTGAAATTGCAAAAATTTGTCAAGAGAGTGGAGCAGATTTTATTGCTGTTCATGGTAGAACAAGAGTTGGTAAATTTAAAGCTGAAGTAGATTATGAAGCTATCAAAGAGATAAAAGATCTGTTATCTATTCCTGTAATTGCTAATGGAGATATAGATTCTGCTGAAAAAGCTAAATGGGTTTTAGATTATACAGGTGCTGATGGCATTATGGTTGGTAGGGGAGCAATTGGTAAACCATGGATTTTTCATGAAATGAAAGAAGGCTTAGATATAGATTCTAAGTTTATTAAAGAGATAGTTTTAGAACACTTTGACCAGATGATATCTCATTATGGAGATTATGGAGCAATTTTATTTAGAAAGCATCTACATATATATTCAAAAGGTGGATATCAAGGTGCATCATCATTTAGAAATCTAATTAATCAAATAGATAACCCATCTAATATGCGTGAAATTGTAGAAGAATTCTTTTCTCAATCATATTATCTTTAAGTGAACTTAAGATATGATATTATCAAAATTACTAGGAGAGTAAATATATGAAATCTATGATTATAGGTGTTTCAGGGCTTTTATTATTGGCAGGTTGTAGTGGTAATCAACCTACACCAGTTATACCAGTAGCAGATGCAAATAAAACGGTTATTGTTGATGCAAACAAGAGTATTGTACCAAAGAATAAGAGTTATAAAAGAAATAATAAAACAACAAAGACAAAGACAAAGACAACAAAAAATGTAAGTAAGAACGGTAAACCTAAAAAGAATGTAAAAGTTCCACCACTACCTACACCAGAAGTTGATATAGATATGGATAGTATTATAGATCAAGCGACAGATGAAATTGTAACTTAATTATAATGATGCTCTAACTTGTTCTGCCCAATATGGCATGAATTGTTGCTCTTCTCTTAAGGTTGTACTCTCTCCATGTCCACAGTATATGGTATAGTTTTCTTTTATCTTTTGAGCTTTTTTTAGGCTTTCAATCATTTTCTTGCCATCTGAGGCAGGAAAGTCCCATCTTCCTATAGAGCTTTTAAATAGAAAATCCCCACTAAACCATATATCACCTATTTCAATTATACTACAGCCTTCAGTATGACCTGCAAAGTGTCTAAATTTTAATTCTATACCATTTAAGTTAATTATTTCATCTCCATTAACTAAATAATCAGGAGTACTTTTAGGTGTTCCTTGATTTAATGGATCATTGCTTAACATAAAAGCATCATCTTTTGGTGCATATATAGGAATATCAAAATATTTTTTTAATTCAGCATTGCTCCATACATGGTCAAAATGACCATGTGTATTTAATATAGCAATAGGATTAGTTGTATTTTCTATAACCCAAGAGGTAGCATCTACTCCAGGGTCTATAATAATATCTTGATTATCTACAGTTAATATATAGCAATTTGTTTGGTATACTCCCATAGGTTGCATTTTAATATCCATAATTTCTCCTTTAAACATTTACAGCTACTTTATACTCAGGATCATCTTCTTCATAAGTACAATGTGGTCCTGCTTGTTTAAGAATAGCTTTGCAATCTTTACTTAGGTGCCTAAGAGTAATATTTTTATCAGCATCTTCATATTTCTTTGTAATTGAATCAATAGCTTCGACTCCAGAAGCATCCATAACTCTTGTATTCTTGAAATTTATAACAACTTTTTCTGGGTCGTTTGGAATATCAAAAATATCTGGGAAAGATAGAGCTGAAGCAAAGAATAGAGGACCATCTAATTCATAAACTTTTGTACCATCTTCTTGTATATGATTTTTTGAATATATTCTTGCATGTTTCCAAGCAAATACTAATGCAGATATAATAACTCCAGCAATCACGGCAATAGCTAAATCTGCAAACACTGTTACAATAGTAACTGTTACCATTACAAAAGCATCACTCTTAGGCATATGCTTTAGATGAGAGAAGCTACTCCATTCAAATGTTCCAACACTTACCATAAACATAATTCCTACAAGTACAGCAACAGGTATTACATTCAATATATCAGTGAAAGAAGCAACTAAAACAATAAGTCCAATAGATGCCACAAGAGATGATAATCTTCCTAGTCCACCAGATGTATAGTTTATAATAGATTGTCCAATCATGGCACAACCTGCCATACCTCCGAAGAAACCACAAGTTACATTCCCAACTCCTTGTGCAACACACTCTTTGTTCCCACTTCCTCTTGTCCCACTCATCTCATCTAAAACAGCAAGTGTAAGCAGTGATTCAATTAATCCAACCAACGATACTATAACAGCATAAGGAAATACTAATATGATGGCATCAAGACTAAGAATTGTATCAGGAATATGAAATGATGGTAATTGACCTTTAAACTGACTTAAATCTGCTAATTGACCAATTAAAACAGTATTTGCATTTGTTAAATATACAAGAAGTGTCATAAGAATAATTGCAACTAGTCCAGAAGGTATAGCCTTTGTATATTTTGGAAGAAAGAACATTATTAACATAGTAGATATTACTATTATATACATCTCTGAACCTTGACCTTCAAAGAATTTAAATTGAGCCATTGCAATAACAATAGCTAGACCATTTACAAATCCATAAATTGCAGGAAGAGGAACTAATCTTATAAATTTTCCTAATTTTAGAAGACCAAATATTATTTGTATAATTCCTGCAATAATAGTAGTTAATAGAATATATTGAAGAACACCAATAGTTATATCATCACCTGTTAAACCTTGAATTTTTAATAGTTCAGATGTCTCAACGGCTAAACCTACCAATACTACAGCTATAGCTCCTGTAGCACCACTAATCATTCCAGCTTTACCACCAATTAGAGATGTCACAGCTCCTAAAATAAATGCAGTATATAGTCCAACAATAGGACTTACTCCAACAATAAAGGCAAAAGCAATGGCCTCTGGAACAAGTGCTACGGCTACAACTAGACCTGATAGAATATCATTTTTGATATTATCTGTTTTGTAATTAGAAATATTAAACAAATTTCTTCCTTAGTAAATTTTTTAGAATTTTAGCATAAATTAATAAGATGATGATTTGGAGAAATAAATACTAACAATCAAAAAAGGAGTGAAAAAGATAGATGTTAGTATTTATTAATATTAGAACTACCTTTTGGGAGAAAAAGGCTAAAGAGAGAGTAATGCATACACTTAATATTTTCTCTTTATAAAGTTCTTGAACATTATATTAATTATAAATAAATGGAAGGTTAACCATGCTAATATTTAAGAGTATCTCTCAAAATTTTAATCTTTATGTGATACAATCATCTATTACTATTTGGAGGATTTAATGATTAAGATAATTTTATTTTTATCTGTGGGAGTATGCTCTGTTTATGGATTTGAGGGTGATGAAAGTATTAGCAGTACTATTATTCAATGGTGGTCTGTAATTGCATTAGGAATTGTTAGTTTAATGATATTGTTTTTCTCGTCATACCAGATGAAGAAAATAAAAAAACTTCATGATGATATAGATAAGAAACAGCATGAAATGGAAGAGAACCAAAATGAGTTATTAACAAATATGAGTGAAAATATATATGATATAGCAAAAGATGCAATTAAGAATAGAAGTAGGGTTTTAGATGAACCAGATGAAAGGTCACTAGAAAATGTTTTGGCTAAAGTTATTAATGCAGAGAATGCTTTATTAGATATGACTAATGATTTAATAGGATTCTTACGATTAAAGTCAAAAAAAGTTGAAATTAATGATGATAAATTTAATATCAATAATGTATTGAATGAAGTTTCAGGTTCAGTGAGTATGCATTTTGTTCAAAGTGATACAGAATTAATTTTTGATATAGATAATACGATTCCTCGTTATCTCAATGGAGATTCTTTACATATAGGTCAAATTCTTACCAATTTAATAGAAAATGCAATGTTAAATATTGAAGATGGTGAGATTAGATTAGAAGCAAATATATTTGGTACGCCAGATGGTAAAAATGAGTTAGAGTTTAAAGTTGTTGATACAGGTAATGGTATGTCTAAAGAAGAGATAGATAATTTATATAAACCATATTACAATGATGATAATAAAGAGTATATCGGATTAAGTCTTTATGTTACAAAAGAGTTAGTTGAATTAATGGGTGGTTCAATCTCTGTTATTAGTGTAAAGGATAAGGGAAGTACATTTATAGTTATATTGCCTATTGATGTTATTGATAATTCAAATAATATGGATTATATGCTTAGTGAAAAGACTTCTATATCCAAAAAAGTTCTAATATCTGATACAAATTATAATTCGGCATTAGCAATTAGAAATATGTTTAATTATTTTGATTATGATGTAAACTTAATCTCTGCAACAGATTTCAATAAAGATGCTTTACATCTTACAGAGTATGATATGGTATTTTTAGATGAGAAACTATTCTCTCCAGAGATTGTATCTTATTTAGAGAAGACAGTTGAATATCTTGATGGGATAGGGAAAGAAAATGGATTAAAGATAGTAGCATTAGAGTCTATTTTTTCTCAACATAAAAATAGATTAGTAGATGAAATATCTGATAGAGTGTTAACTAAACCATTAAATCAAGAAAGACTTTTTGAATTAATTACAGATTTATATCAACATGAGATACCTAGAAATCTTCCAACTCTTGTAGAAGAGAATAAAAAGAGCATACTATTTACTCATCAGGATGCTTTAGAAGAGGCAGAGAATATTAGACGAGAACATTTTGCTGATTTTGATGGTTCAAAAATACTTTTAGTTGAAGATAATTTAATTAATCAAAAAGTATTAATCAATATTCTTGATAAATCAGGAATAGAGATAATAGTAGCAAATAACGGATTAGAGGCTTTAAATTTAATTATAGAAGATAAGATAGATTTTGACTTAGTTCTAATGGATATTAATATGCCAGTCATGGATGGATATACAGCTACTGAAAAACTTAGAGAGATAGATTTATTTAATGAATTACCTATCGTTGCCTTTAGTGCTTTAGTTTTAGATAGTGAGATTAAAAAGATGTATGATTGTGGCATGAATGCCTTTTTGTCTAAACCTATTAATATGGGTAAAATGTATAGTGCATTTGAATTGTTTTTAGATATAAATATGAGTGGAAGACGAGAGGTTTTACCAGAGGAAGAAGAAATCTCTGAGATTGATGGATTAAATGTTGAGGAGGGTATTAATTATGCAAATGGAAATCCTGCAATATATATGGAAGTTCTAAATGAATTTATAGAGGCTTATGGTGATAGTGGAGAAGCATTTGAAAAGCTTGTAAATGAGAATAGAAATGAACAGATTAAAATGTTAAGTCTTGATATGAAAGGTCTAACAGGAGCAATAGGTGCTAAAGATATGTTCTTCCAAGTCAATGAAATTCATAAACTCTTTATATACAATAATCAACATTTATTACATAAATATGTAGATAGCTACAAAAAAGAATTAGAGAGACTTAAAAAAGCTATACGAAAGTACCTCGATAGTCAACACTAAAGTGGAATTTTTAAGAAAAAATTCCATCTAAAATAGTATTTACATAATCATTGGCCTTAAATTGAATAAGGTCCTTTGGTTGTTCTCCTATACCTATATAGAATATTGGCATTTTAAGCTCATCAGCAATTGTCAGTACAGAACCACCTTTTGCTGTTCCATCAAGTTTTGTAATAATAATGCCATCAATACCTATCATTTCATTAAATGCTTTAGCTTGATTAATAGATGAACTACCTTGTGTTCCATCTAATATTAAAAGTTTCCGATGAGGTGCAGTCTCTTCAACCTTTCCAGCTATTCTAATCATTTTTTTAAGCTCTTCACTTAGATTTACTTGAGTATGTAATCTTCCTGCTGTATCTATAATTACATTATCAATATTTTTTGCTTTAG
>JAMOSL010000053.1 GCA_027063105.1 Campylobacteraceae bacterium | reverse complement strand
CGATATCATACTCTTTTAATTGAAATTCTTGCAAAACTCTCTCTACTTTATCATCTAAATTCCAAGCATTATGATGGTCTAAATAGGCTGTAGCTCTCTCTAATCTTTTTTGTAACTTCTTATCATCAAAATTTTCTGACAATTCCATAGATATACTTTCGTACTCTTTTTTAGCATTCTGAAGCTCTTTAAGCTCATTTTCAATAGCCTCTCTTACATTTAAATGAGGTTCAAAAACTGGTTGTTGAGATAACATCTCTATATGAATAGATTGTTGTATAACCCTTTTGCCATCTGTAGGCTCTTCATCTCCTAAAATAATTTTCATTAAAGTAGATTTTCCACAACCATTTTTACCAACAATGGTAATCCGTTCTCCTTCAGCTAGATGAAAATCTACATCATCTAATAAAAGTTTTATATCATACTGCTTTTTAACATTAAAAAGGTCTACAAGAGCCATAAAAAATCCTTTGGTTTATTTAAATATTTTGTAAATCATAACGATTAATATTATTAGATACATGATAATTGTAAAATACTTTAATTTTTGGCTATGAATTTTTTCTTTTAATAAAATACCCAAATATACGCCAAGTAATGAACTAATACCTATAATTAATCCATGATATAAATCTATCTCTCCATAGACCAATCTGCCTATTAATCCTGATATTGAGGAAAATACAACAAAAAACAGTCCTGCACTAACTGCTTTTTTGAATGGATAATGTAAAAAACCTGATAAAATTGGGATTAAAATAATTGCCCCACCAACACCTATACTAATAGATATAATTCCGATACCAATACCTACGATAAATAATATAAATTTAGATACTGATTTACTATTTTCTATATCATTTTCTTTGGGAGAAGTGTATAATCTATATAATGCAAATAGTATAAAAAATATAAATACATATTGTAAGTTTCTCTCTGATATTCCAGCTGTTAAGTATCCACTTAAATATCCACCAACAAATCCACCAAAACCAACCATCAGACCATCATCAAATATTAATGAGCCTTTACGATAATTTATATATGACCCAAATATAGAACTGAATGTCATTTGAATAATAGATATTCCAACAGCCACTCTCATTTCAAATCCTAAAAGAAGAAGTATTGGCACTAAAACCGTACCACCACCCATTCCAAAAAAACCTGATAGTATTCCAATACCTATACCAGTTAATGATAATATAATTTCCACTAGATAATGACCTTTTTAAGAATTATAGCATTATTTTAGATATAATTTAAAAAATTTAATATAATAAGGCCTACTATTTATGTATCTTTATGACACTTCAAAGAAAAGAAAAAGAAAATTTGAAACAATACGAGATGGTGAAGTATCTATATATGTTTGTGGTCCAACAGTGTATGATGATGCTCATCTAGGACATGCAAGAAGTTCACTTAGTTTTGATTTACTATCAAGAACACTAAAAGCTTTAGGATATAAGGTCACTTTAGCAAAGAACTTTACAGATATAGATGATAAAATTATCAATAAGATAAAAGAAAGTGGCAAATCTTTAGAGGAAATTACAAGTTATTATATAGAAAGATATAATAGTGAAATGAAATCTCTAAATATTATTCCAGCAGATATAACACCAAAAGCAACTGATTCAATAGATGCTATAGAAAACATGATTAACAAACTTATTAATTTAGGATTTGCCTATAAAATAGATAATGGTGATGTATATTTTGATACAGATAAGGACAATAAATATGGTTCTATATCAAATATGGTTATTGAGGATAAAGATACTATAAGTAGAGTTGAACATACAGACAAGAAAAAGAATCCAAAAGATTTTGCATTATGGAAAGCTTGTAATAACAATGATAATATATGTTTTGGCGATAGTTTAGCAAGTGGTAGACCTGGTTGGCATATTGAATGTTCGGCTATGATAGAAAAATATTTTAAAGGTAATAATAAGTTTACAATAGATATTCATGGTGGTGGTGCTGATTTACTATTTCCTCATCATGAAAATGAAGCATCTCAAAGTAGATGTGCAACAGGTAGAGAAATTGCTAAATATTGGATGCATAATGGGTTTGTCCAAATTGATGGTGAAAAAATGAGTAAATCTTTAGGTAATAGTTTTTTTATAAAAGATACACTAAATAATTATGATGGTGAGATATTAAGATATTATCTAAACTCAATTCACTATCGCAATGATTTTAATTTTAACGAAGAAGACTTATTAGTATCAAAAAAGAGATTAGATAAATTATATAGATTAAAGAAAAGACTGCTACCAACTAAGGCATCAAAACCAGCAAAAGAGTTTGTAAATAGAATGCTAGACGCAATGAGTGATGATTTGAATATATCTATAGCTTTAGCATCTATTGATGAAATGGTATCAGAAATCAATGAAAAATTAGATATAAATCCAAAAGATAAAAATCTTAAAAAAGAGAGTTTGGCTAATATAGAATTTATTGATACCCTACTTGGATTTGGAAATAAAGAACCATTTGGATATTTTCAGATAGGTATTGAGAAAGATTTAAAAGAAAAAATAGAACTATTAATAGAAAATAGAACTATTGCTAAGAAAGATAAAAACTTTAAATTATCAGATAATATTAGAGAAGAGTTAACTTCTATGAATATCTCTATTATGGATACAGGAAATGGTACAGTTTGGGAAAAAATATGATATACTTTTCAAAAAGGAAATTTTAATGAAAAAAACGATTAGTTCATTTATTTTAGCATGTACTTTGTTTACTACTCCTATATTGGCAGCTACAACACAAATAAATGCAAAAGATATTGTAATTGATGAGGTAGAACAGTATCCATTTATCGGTATTGTAGGATTAGAAAATGATTTATTAGATAATAATATTCTTATGGGATTCAGAGTTGGTATGCAAAATAATGTATGGAGAACTATGGTAACTTATGAAGATAATTTTGATGAATATCAATCTTTAATGCTACAAGTGGATAGAACTCTAGTTGCAGGTCTTTTTAATGGAAAAGGTCGTATATATCTTGGTTTATCTACAGGAATAATTGATACAGGTAATGATTGGATGAATGCTATAAACATCAATGAATCAGATACAAGCACAGTAAATACTGCAGGTTATGCAATGGGTGGAAATATTGGCTTAATGTATTATATTAGTGAACAAGTAGATATATCTTTAGAATATAGATATTTAAGTGTGCAAGAGGTTGACCAGTTTGATAGAATAAAAGGTTTCTCAATAGCACTACACTACTTCTTCTAAACGATATGAAGCTTTTTCAAGATGGTTTAAATCACTTTATTGTATTTTATGATTTAATTTTAAGATATTAAAGTATACAAAAGGAAATTATATAATGAGTTATGCCATAGAGTCATTTGACCCAGAGATTTATGAAGCGATTGAAGATGAATTAGTTAGACAAACTGATCACCTTGAGATGATAGCTAGTGAGAACTTTACTATTCCTGCTGTTATGGAAGCTATGGGTTCTGTTTTTACAAATAAATATGCAGAAGGTTACCCATATAAAAGATATTATGGTGGTTGTGAGTTTGCAGATAAAGTAGAGCAGTTAGCGATTGATAGAGCTTGTGAGCTTTTTAATTGTAATTATGCAAATGTTCAACCTCATTCTGGTTCTCAAGCAAATGGTGCTGTTTATGCAGGTTTAATTAAAGCTGGTGATAAAATATTAGGTATGGATTTAAGTCATGGTGGACATTTAACTCACGGAAGTAAACCTAGCTTTAGTGGAAAGAATTATCAAAGTTTTACTTATGGTGTTGAACTTGATGGTAGAATTAACTATGATAGAGTTTTAGATATAGCTAAAATTGTTAAGCCTCAGATAATTGTATGTGGTGCTTCTGCTTATGCTAGAGAAATTGATTTTAAGAAATTCAAAGATATAGCTGATGAAGTTGGAGCAATTTTATTTGCTGATATTGCTCATATTGCTGGTTTAGTATGTGCAGGAGAACACTCTAGTCCATTCCCTTATGCAGATGTAGTTACAACTACAACACATAAAACTCTTGCAGGTCCAAGAGGTGGTATGATTATGACTAATGATGAGGTAGTATCAAAGAAAATTAATTCTGCGATATTTCCTGGACTTCAAGGTGGTCCATTAGTTCATGTTATTGCAGGTAAAGCTGTTGGTTTTAAATATAATCTAAGTAATGAGTGGAAAGATTATGCTAAACAAGTTAAAGTTAATGCATCTAAGATGGCTGATATTTTAATAGCAAGAGGATATGATGTTGTAAGTGGTGGTACTGATAATCATCTTATTCTAGTATCGTTCTTAGATAAAGATTTTTCTGGAAAAGATGCTGATGAAGCATTAGGTAATGCAGGTATCACGATTAATAAAAATACAGTACCTGGTGAAACTAGAAGTCCATTTGTAACAAGTGGTATCAGAATAGGTTCTCCAGCTCTTACAAGAAGAGGAATGGGCGAAGCTGAATTTCAAATTATTGCAAATAAAATTGCTGATATTTTGGATGATATTAATAATACAGATCTTCAAACAAAGATTAAAGAAGAGATGAAAGATTTAGCTAGAAACTTTATTATATATGATAAAGCCATCTACTAGTTTTTAAAATATAAAGAGAGTTTAATCATAAGTAGCATCTATTATTTTTATTCTCTCTCTCTTCTTATGTTTCGGCACAGCTTTTTGAATTATTGCCTCTTCAATTGGAGGTATACAACATTGTCCTGAAGGATTTCGAATATCACATCTACAACCATAATTATCAATACGAATTTGTATTTTATCTATTAAGCCAATAGTATCAAGTGATAATTTTGTATAGTTATAACAATAACAAATTAATGCACCTTGACTTGAATAATCTTTAGCACCTACTTCTTTATTTAGTGTAGAACTAGTAAAGGTCTCTTTATCATTGAAGTATATAATATCACAAGATGGTGTTGAACAATAAGAATATCCTTTATCACTGATTCTACTAATATCTTTGACATGATGAAGAATCGTATCAGAATTAACTTTTTTCCCCTTTTGCTTACAGAGAGGACATTTACTTACGAAAAAAAACATTTTAAACACCCCATAAAAATAAAATAGATTATATCACTTTATAATAAACATTTAATAAGAATTGGGTAAAATATATTACACTTTTTTTAATTTTAACAAGGAGTAATAATGAAAGATAAATTTTTAATTATATTTATAGGATTGAGTAGTATACTATTTGGAGAAGTATTTTATAAAGTATATGACACACAAAAAGCAGAAATACATTATAATATATCAGGTGATGGTCAAGTAACAGAAACTACACATATTAATATGATTGGTAGTTCAAGTTTAGTCTTCATTAACTGGGGAGTAAAAAGAATATATAAAGAAAATTATACAAAAACTTCTACAGGGACTATTGTAAATATGCAAGATATTCAAAGTCTAACGCTTGATGATTATGGAGTTATATATAATGTAAATTTTGATAAAAATATTATAGAAAAAAGAGTAGACCCTCTTATAAAACAAGATATTAAAGAGAAAAAAGATATATCATCAAAATCTACCAAAAATTGGGAGAGAGTTGGGTCCTCTAATATTCTAGGATATACATGTCAAGAGCTTCAATACAAAGATACTAAAAAATGTATATACAAAGGAATTGTTTTAAAAGAAGAAAAAAGTTTGGATAATATATTAATGATAAAGGAGGCAACTTCTATATCTTTTGATAAAAATATAACAGACGAGTATTTTGAATTACCAACATTAAAGAAAAGTATATCAAAAGGATTTTTATCTAATATAACAGAAACTTTAACTGAAAATAAAACTGAAATATTTACTAAACAAAAGAAATTTCTTCCTAAACTACTTAGAGAGATGAAAGAAGCTAGAGTATGTTTAGAGAATGCAGAAAATGCTAATGAAGCAAATATATGTTTGAATAGTGTAATTAAAATTAAATCAAAAATTAATGGTATTGAAGATAATGGTTGTGAAGTAGATTATTGGATAAAGAGACAAAAAGAGGAAAAACTGGATAGATTAGATAATAAAATTCTTAAACTAAAACAAGAAATGCCTTGTATTAGAAGAAGTAGAAATATCGATGATTTAGCAGAATGCATGGAAGAAGAGGTTATTTCAAACTAATGAAATTTCATAGAATATATATAGAGATAACAAATATTTGTGGGCTTAAATGTTCATTCTGTCCCACATCTGATATATCATCAGAAACAATGTCATTAAAACTATTTGAAGATATGGTTATGCAATCTAAGAAATATACAAAAGAGATTGCTTTTCATGTTATGGGTGATCCATTAACTGTTAATAATCTAGTTGAATATTTGGATATTATGGAAAAATATAAAATGAAAGCTATATTAACAACTAGTGGATATTTTATAAAAAAACACCCTATTTCAACACTATTTCATAATGCAGTAAAACAGATAAACATATCTCTTAATAGTTATAATAAGAATGATACTGCTATTACATTACTACAATATATAACACCAATTATAAATTTATGTAAAGAGAAGATAAAACAAGATGCCAACCTATTTATAAATCTTAGAATATGGAATCTTGATGAGATGATGAGTGAAAAAAATTTTAATCAAGAATTATTCAAAGAGTTGTCTAATAATTTCTATTTAAAACAAACAATAGAAATAATATATAAAGAAAGACCTAAAAATATTCGTTTAGAAAACAAGATACTTCTTCACTTTGATAACTATTTTGAGTGGCCGTCTTTAGATAATCCTATATATGGAAATGGTACTTGTTTAGGATTAAAATCTCACATTGCAATTTTAGTTGATGGAACAGTTGTGCCATGCTGTCTTGATAGTAAAGGAGTTATAGAATTAGGGGATTTTAAAAAAAATACTTTAGATGAAATAATGAATAATAACCGAACACAATCAATAAAAAATGGCTTTAAAAATGACATAGCAATAGAAGAGCTATGTCAAAAATGTAGTTATAAAGATAGATTTAACGAACAATCTTTGTAAATTTACTACCTTCTATCGTTAAATTATACATTAAGCCTTTATTACCATATACAAATCCAATTACTGGCTTATTGAATGTTGCATTACTAATATCTTGTCCTGTACCCCATTTAATTATTGCTACAGAGCCATCTACACCAACTTTCCATCCATTATTTTTTTGAAAATTATTAAGAGCTTTATCTGTTAAAAATGCAATTAAAATAGCTTTTGTTTGAACTCCAAATTGTAGACCTATTGATGCTGAAGCTGTACTATAATACTGAATAGTCTTGCCATCAACTATTAAAGCACCTTCGCCATACTCTCCACCAATACCAATACCTGCTTTAACTACTTCAGGAAAAACCAAATAACCTTTTACACTTTTAGCTAAAAAGATATCTGAACCTTTTACCTCTTTATTAAACAATTTCAGAGATGCATTAACCTCTTGATTTATAACTTCTGCTGATTTAGCATAGAGTGTACTATTGATAGCAAATATTGCAAAAATAGATAATAGGGCTTTTAATATTCTCATATTAATCCTTTAATTTAAAATTAAAAACATTCTAACCAATTCAAGCTTAAATCATAAGTTTTATATTGACTATGTTATACTTTCTAATCAAATATATTCAAAGGAAAAATATGAGAAATATAAGTAAGAAATTCTTAACGATAACTCTTTTTGTAGTTTTAGGGTTAGCGATGAGTGGTTGTACTAATAAAGGTCCAAAAGTACCTGAAAAACAAGAAGTTCAACAAAACTTAAATACAACAGAGATAAGAAAAAGTAAAATATCTCAAATGAGTGAAGATGAGAAGACAAAAGCATTTTCCAAAGCTATGAATGGAATTAAAAATGATGTTAAAAATAATTCCAAGTATACAAAAATAAAACTTAATAAACCTATTGATAATCGAAAATGGTTTACAGATAATATATATAAATTATGGTCTGGTGAGATGACTAAAGATGTATTTATCAATGATGGTATTTCAAAATATCCTAATAAAGATTATGAGTTTTATTTTATAGCATCTAGCGTTTTATCTAAATAATTTATTCTTTTGATGATAGGTAGTCATATATGGCTTTCACCTCTTCATCAGTTAAATAATATTTTGGCATAATTGGATGGTTTCGGGCTACTGTTTTTTTTATATTATCAAAACTTTTATATCTGATATCTATTCCTCTTATTACAACCAATTTATCATCTTTATTTATATAATCTACAATATCCTTACCTTCTCCATTTTTTCCATGGCATGATGCACAACTAACCCCTCTTGGATTATTATATAACATCTCTCCATACTCTAAATCTGTAATAAAATCACTCTCTCCAGTTAAGCATAAAGGTAATAAAAATATTAATTTATAAAAATTCAAATATATCCTCCTTAATTAATTACGATATAATACCAAAAAATTATCAAGTAGAGGATGTTAAATGCAATTAATTGATGGAAAATCTCTAGCAAATAAAGTTCAAGAGCAGGTAGCAGATGAGGTTGAGGAGTTAAAACAGGTTCAGAATATTGTCCCAGGATTAGCTGTTATTTTAATAGGTGATGACCCTGCTAGTCATGCTTATGTAAGAATGAAAGCAAAAGCTTGTGAAAAAGTTGGTTTTTATTCTATTACACACAATATGCCAGATAGTATTAGCCAAGACGAAATTATAGGAACTATTCAGATGATGAATGATAATCCAAGAATAGATGGGATACTAGTACAGCTGCCTCTTCCATTACATATTGATACAGATAAAATATTAGAAGTAATTGACCCTAAAAAAGATGTTGACGGATTTCATGCATATAATGTTGGAAGATTAGTTACAGGACTTGATAGTTTTGTAGCATGTACACCTTTAGGCGTTATGAAAATGTTTGAAGCTTATAATATTGAACTGGAAGGTAAAAATATATGTGTTGTTGGTGCTAGTAATATAGTTGGTAAACCAATGGCTAGTCTACTTCTAAATGCAAATGCTACAGTCACAGTTACACATATATATACGCAAGATTTGAAATCTCATACTCTAAAAGCTGATATAATTGTTGTTGGTGTAGGTGTTCCTGCATTAATAAAAGAAGATATGATAAAAGATGGTGCTATCATTATTGATATTGGAATAAATAGAATAGCTGATGGTTCATTGGTTGGGGACGTTGATTTTGAAAATGTTAGTAAAAAATGTAGTTATATAACTCCTGTACCAGGTGGGGTTGGACCAATGACAATAGCTATGCTACTAGCAAATACTCTAAAATCAGCACAAAGAAGAGATGTATGAAAAAATTCTTAAATAAACTATATGATTTTTCAAGTTCATGGACAGGTACGATAATAATAGTCCTATTTTTAATATTTTTTGTAGCTCAATCATTTGTAATTCCTAGTGGTTCAATGAAAAGAAGTTTATTAATAGGAGATTTTCTATTTGCAAAAAAATATAGTTATGGAATACCTATACCTCATCTGCCTTGGGTAGAAGTTCCAATTATGCCTGATATTTTTGATAATGGACATTTAATAGAAGGTAATAAACCAAAAAGAGAAGATATTGTTATATTTAGATACCCAAAAAACAATAAAATCCATTATGTAAAAAGATGTATTGCTGTTGGTGGAGATGAGGTTATATATCTTGATAAAAAACTTCTGATACATTTCTATGAAGGGGATGATTATATCAAAGCAAATTATCCTAAAGAGAAAATAAAGTCTATAAGAGATAAATTATGGGTAGAAAATCCATATATGAGTAAATATGCAGGTATTCAGTATGTTCCAGAGAGTGGAGGAAATATATTTGAAGCACTATTAAGTTACTTCTCTTATGATAAAAATATTGATATGTCTCCTATCTATATTAATGGTTTGGAAGCTCCCATATATACAATAAATAGCCGTCCAATTAATGCTTTATATAAAAAGATAGAAGATAATCATTTTTATATGGTTGGAGATAATAGAGATAACTCTAATGATAGCCGTTTCTGGGGTTCTGTTCCATATAAATTGGTTGTTGGAAAACCTTGGCTAATATATTTTAGTATTGAACATAGAAGTTATGAAAAAATGTTAAAAGGTGATGATGAATTTGGTTCTGGAAGAGATAATGCTGGACTTAAAAGAATTTGTCAAGATATTAAAATTGACTCTAAAGAATGTGAAGCATTATGGGATAAAGAGAGATATAGTATTCGCTGGGGAAGAATGGGAAGACAAATTAACTCATTAGAACTAGAAAAACCAATACAATAAGAGAGTAGATAATGGAAACCGTAGAAATATTAAAAGTAACAGCAATAATTATAGCTTTAGCTATAGCTATAATAGGTCACGAAATTATGCATGGTTGGGTAGCATATAAATATGGTGATAATACAGCAAAAAGCCAAGGTAGACTTAGTATTAATCCAATAGTTCACATAGACCCAGTAGGTTCTATTGCTGTACCTGCTCTATTGTATTTCAGTGGAGCTCCTTTTCTGTTTGGGTGGGCAAAACCTGTCCCTGTCTATATGCCTACTGTTTTAAAAAATGGTGGAACAAATGGAGCAGTAGCTGTAGCATTGGCTGGAATTACATATAATCTGGCATTAGCTGGAATTTTTGCATCAATTTTACCTATGTTAGTAGAACCTAAATCTATGACTGAAGCATTTTTTACTATGCTTGTGTTTCAGAGTATTATTATTAATGTATTACTAGCTGTGTTTAATCTTATCCCAGTACCACCATTAGATGGTGCAAATGCTGTAAGATACTTAGCAATGGGATGGAGATGGGATAATATTGTAAAATTTTACGATAAAATATATCCATATGGTATGATTTTTATAATAATAATCTTAGTAACACCAATAAAAGATTTTTTGTTTAGTCCAATATCTTGGATTATTCAATTTTTAATTTAAATTCAAGGAATTTTATGAAATTTTATATAGCAACAGACCACGCAGGATATGCTCTCAAAGAGTTTGTTAAAGATTATGTTACTTCAAAGGGTCATCAGATAATAGATTTAGGCCCAGACTCTGCTGATAGAGTAGATTATCCAGATTTTGCAAAGAAGTGTGCAAATAGTGTAATATCAGATAATGGAAGCTTTGGAATTTTAATATGTGGAACAGGTATTGGAATATCTATATCTGCAAACAAAATAAAAGGAATAAGAGCTGCATTATGTCATGATGCATACACTGCTTCAATGACAAGAGCCCATAATAATGCAAATATATTATGTTTTGGTGAAAGAGTTGTTGGTAAAGGCGTAATTGAAAATATGATAGATGCCTTCTGCGATACACCTTTTGAAGGTGGAAGACATGCAGGAAGAGTATCTAAAATAGAAGATTGCTCAATGGGTTCTAACTTAGACTAGTTTTTATTCTTTCTTGAAAGAGGCTTTAAAATGAGATATACAATCTGTACAATCTTTAACTTTATTGCTCTCAATTGCATCTTCCAAGGCATCATAATTATTGATTTTAATATGATGTCCTTTTCGCATCTCAATAATATTCTTTTTTTTGAGTTTTTTAAATATCCTTGATAATGTTTCTGGAGTTAAATTCAAAATAGCTGCTATCTCGTTATATTTTAGCTTAGTAAAGATTTCCACATTCTCTATAAGCATCTTTGCAACTTTGGCTTCAGACGAATATATAGTCTCTTTATGAACCAAAGAAGATAATACCATTATTTTAGAAGTCAATGATTTTATTAACTCTAAAGAAAACTGTTTATCATCAAGATTATTATGTATATAATCGAAATGAACTAACATCATTTTACCCTTTGTTACAAACTCACAAGTAGCAGGAAATGGCTGATTTTCAAAACAGGCATATTCACCAACCATTGCTGGAGCTTCCAACCTATTTATCTGTATCTGTGTACCTTTTGGATTAGTTTTATATAATTTAATAGTTCCTTCTAAAATAATATATAAATATTTACTATTATCTCCTTCATAAAATACAATACTATCCTTTATATAACTTCTTGTAATTGAATTCTGTTTTATATCATTTATATAATAATCTGATAGTTTAGAGAAGAGTTGAATATCTGTAAGATTATACACATGTTACCTTTTATTATTTTGAGCTAATTTATCAAAAAGAGACTTAAGTATAGTTTTTCAATACCTAAAAGAATCAAAACAGTTAGAAATCCTCCTGCAAAACCAGCTAATATATCATCTCCCATGACACCTAATCCACCATCAACTTTTTCATCTATAACACCTATTGTCGATGGTTTCCATATATCAAATAGTCTAAATGATGCAAAACTAAGTATTACAGTTACAACTTCTGCATAGTTAAAAGATAGTGTTGAGAGTGTTGAATAGGAAATCATAAGCGTAAGCCAAATTCCAGCTGTCTCATCAATTACAATCTCTTGTTGGTCATGTATTCCTGTTATTTTCTCATACTTATTAATTTCAAATATACCGATAATAGTAATAGCCAAAGTCAACATAAATAGAGTCTGAATACCCATTGTATGTATAATAAGAATACCAAAAGGTAAAGAGGCTAAAGTTCCCATTGTTCCAGGAGCTTTTGGGCTAAGTCCTGAACCAAAGAAAGTTAGAAAAAGTTTTTGTAAAGTCAAGATAATCCTTTATTATGTCAATGAGCTAGTCTGATATAGTTCAGATAGTTTAATATAAAAATGTTCTTCATTTGGTTGCTCCAATAGTCCTAAATCTGGCATAATAGAGTAGTGCATCTCTTGAAGATTTTTAAATCTATTTGGAAATAAATCTGCTAAGATACTAGCTGATACTTCTTTTCTAACTAATATTGATGGTGGTATTATACCACTTTGCATTAGCTTCATAATTGTAGGAGAATGATAATGAGTATGATGATGTTGTCCATGAGGACAAGTTCTTCTACTTACTAAAGTTTTACAAGTATCACAATATACATACTCATCAACTGTTGTAATTTCAATATTAAGCTCTTTGGAACTATCAAATATAGTATTTAATCTATTTTTATCATAATATAGTCCAAGACCTGCATGATTTCTACCTATAACTAACTCATTACAACCATAATTCTTCGCTAAAAGTGCATCTAAAACAAGTTCATTATATCCAGCGAAAATATAAGTATTCTCAAATGGAACAACAATAACTCTGTTTTGAGGAAGATAATTGTCTATAAATGCAATCAAAGAATTGTACCTAACCTCATATCTTAAGCCATCAGTATTAAAAGGCTTTCTTAAAAATATAACCAATATATCAGCATTACTAAGAGTTTGCCTAATCATTCTTTCATGAGCTCTATTAAATGGGTTTCCTGCTAACATCATAGCAGATATTTTTCTAGCTCCAGTTATTGATATTAATTGATTGATTTGTTCTATATTATCTTTTATAACAGGATAATTAACCTTATATTCTCCAGAAACTGCAATATCACCTAATCTAGCTAATGTATTCTTTACTCCAGGATGTTCAGTATCGCTTGTACCATAAATTATCTCAACCCTTTTTTTTGGGTCAATCTCAAAAATCTCATCAACAATAATCTCTCCAACTTTTTTACCTCTAATAACTAAATCTAAAACTTCACCCTCTTCTACAGTGGTTAAAGTAATCCGATTTTGTTTACCTTTTGGAGCCAATACAAAAGCAAAAGGATATGGAAATCCTTTATATAGTTGAGTCCTATCAACCTCTTCAGCAGTTTTCTTATTCATAAGTTTGGTTACTGGATAAATTAATCCCTCTTGAACTAATGCTAAAGTTGATAGTGCTTCTGTATCTATATATATTGGTCTATTTTTGTTTGAATATTCCATATTTTTTCCTTTTCTCCCACAAACTCTTTCGTGAGATACCTAATTTTTTCGAGAGTTCTGTGTCTGGAAATTTATATTGAAAGCTGTTAACAATAAATTTAACATAATCATCAATAGTTAAAATTTCATTTTG
>JAMOSL010000052.1 GCA_027063105.1 Campylobacteraceae bacterium | reverse complement strand
AGGAGAGGGCTTCATCGTGATATGGGGTTCTTATCCGACATTCTTATCCTAACCCAATTAAATATTTTCAAGAATTTCATCAATATATTCATCAGACACATATGCAGACTGTACATATTGCTTTTCACCAGCAAATTTAACAATCATATGACCATATCCCAAAAGCTTTTCCGCGCCTGTCTCATCAATAATTATATTAGAGTTCTTTTCAGTATCTACACGTAATGCGAATTTAGCACCAAGATTTCCACGTAAAATCATTGGTAAAACAGTATTATCTGGTCTCTGTGTACTTATAACTAGATGTATCCCTGCTGCTCTTGCTTTACCTGCTAATCGTTGCATAGCTTCACTAGCACTTTTTTTGAATTCATCATCAAGCATCCAGTCTGCAAATTCATCAAAAATCAATACTATTCTTGGAAGAGTTATTCCAATTTTTTTATTATATTTACTCAGCTCATTAACACCAGATTCTTGAAATAAGGAGTATCGTTTTTCCATCTCATTTACTACATTATGTAGTTTTTTTATGGCTAAGTCTTTATTTATAATAATGCCATCTTCATCAAGATATGGTATATTCTTATATCTGGTAAATTCTACTTGTTTAGGGTCGATTAAAATTAATTTCAATTCATCTACAGTATTAGTTCTAACTAAATCAATAATAAATATATTTAAAAGAACACTTTTACCACTTTTAGTCATACCAGCAACGAGTGCATGAGGGTCTTCGCTATCAAGGTTATAATAGACTACTTCATTGTCTTTTTCTTTTCGTCCTATTAAAATTTTTGTATTACCAGATCCACTAGTTAATTCTCTATCTCGTAAGCAATCTTGGTATAAAACAATCTGTCTATCTTTTCTTTCAAAAACTAAATTATAAGCACCTGGAACAACCTCTACTCTTAAAAGTTTTAACATCTCAACTGCTAAAAAATCATTTGCCATCTTATAAAAGTCATTCTCTTTCCAGCCTAGTTCTGGTGTTAAAGATACACTAACTGCATTTGGTGTAAATAATACATTTAATATTTTTGCTCGATAATTATGATGCATAACAATAGACTTCACTGACTGACTGACATCTTCTGCCTCTACATTTTCCGCTTCTTTTTTTTCATCAACAGCAATAGTGATAACTTCTGCTGTGGCTATAGGTTCAACTACCGTAACCAGATCTGAAATAGTTATAGGTTTTTGAATTATTGACTTACTCTGAATAATATTACCAAAACTTGGAAATTTCAATTCTAATGATTCTAATTCAAATTTAGGAATTGATTCAATTATGGATATAATTGATTTTGAACCAATAATATATTGTTCTACTCCTTCAATCCCTGTTGTTAAATGAGAGTCATCTTCATGGTCATGCACAAATACATAGGACATACCTCTAACAACAAAATTTATATTCTTATCTAAACGTATTAAGTTACGAATATCTTCTGATGTAAGTCCTCCTATAAAGCTTTTATGATGTGTTTCCACTATTAAATCAGAAATTTTTGCCAACCAATACTCTTTATCAAAATATTCATCACTATCAAATACTTTTTTGATTTGTGCATAGGAGTTTTTTGTTTGTTGTAATGACTTCTTCGCATGACCTACTCGATTTGATTCATTACAAAATTTTGACTCTATAATATCTATATATACTGTAGTTAAGTTTCCATCGGTAAATATTGGAGTTATAAAAAGAATATCTGCTAAAACATTGTTCTGAGTCATAAGTAATTTCTCTTCAGAATTCACACTTGATAAGAACCAATCTGCATAATCATCAATATATATCAGTATATTATCGTGAGTTGAAAGACCTTCTAATATAGTTTTTGTGAGAACTAACCCTAGCATTTCATTAGCAAAACTACCTTTTCCTATAGCTTTTAAGAGTATATCACCTGATAAGTCATTTGCTGATTTTATTATATGTTTTACTGAGTTTTGAATAACACTTTCTTTTACATTAAAATCTGTGAATTTTTTGATTAAATGATGCTCAAGGAGAACTGTATTTGCTTTTGAGGAAATAACAAGATTACGATTAATATGTCTTGCTTTGCGATACTTAATAACATTAGCACCAAACTCTTCTAATATTTTTTTATCTAATAAAGAGTCTAAGTTAACAACCCAATCTGTTCGTTTATGGATAGCTTCTAAGTCGGTATGTAAATCTTTATGTCTACTATCTACATTCAATGTTGGGATTTTATCTTTATAATCATCTCTATGTGTACTCATTGTTAAATAAAGTAGATTATAAAATGAATTTGTTAAATCATTTTTTGCAGGAGATACTAAATATTTACTAACACTACTTTCTTTCTCTGTCATATATTTACGTTTAGACCACATTGTAGGATGATAATCAAAAAGATTATATGATACATCAAGTAGTTGTTTTCTAAATTCTAATTTAG
>JAMOSL010000051.1 GCA_027063105.1 Campylobacteraceae bacterium | reverse complement strand
ATACCACACTAACCTCACTAATCCCACCATTGCAAAGCAACAAACCCAGCGAAAGAAGATAACTCAAATATGTATCAAAACATTAGAATTATATCAAAAAATATATTAAATTTAACTTGATTTCTCAACAAAAAAGGTGTATAATATAGATAAAAAAGGTGCTACTATGATAAAAAGAAAAACACAAAAAGACCAAGATTTTGTAAGATTGAATATTAATCTACCAAGAGATTTAAAAGAACGATTTATTACAGTAGCAAAAGCAAATGAAACAGATAGTAGTAAATTAATGAGAATGTGGATAAAAGATTATTTATCCAAAAATTCTCAAACTAAAATGGATTTTTAAAATGCAAAAACCAATAATTACAAAACTAAAGGCAGTTCAAAAAACAAAGCCAGAATTTTACATACAAGACTTTTTACCAATTCCAAAAAGTGCTATAACTATGCTTAGTGCAAGTGGTGGTAGTGGTAAAACTTTTTTAAGTATTCAATTAGCTTTACAACTTGTTAAAAATTTACCAAATTCTAAAGTGCTGTTATGGTTAAGCGAAGATGATAAAGGTATCGTTAAACATAGAACAGAGTTAATTATTAATAGTATTTTAGATGATAGTTTTAGTATTGAAAATATAGATATTATTGATGATATGCCGTATCATCTTGATATTAATAATTTCAATGATTATAAAGATATTTTTGCACCTTATAATTTAGTTATTATAGACCCATTAATCGCATTCTATGGAGGTCAAGAAAACGATAATAGTCAAGCTAGATATTTTATGAATTTGTTAAATAAAATAGCTAGAACTAATCTACAAAGTATTTTAATTATTCATCACTCTACAAAAGCAACTAAAGAACAAGAAAGCAGAACAAGGGGTGCTAGTGCATTTGTAGATGCTGTTAGATTATCTTATGAAATTACTAACATTGAAAATGAAACAAGCATTAAAAGAATTAATATAATTAAAGATAATTATGGAGTTTCTAAAATTATAAATGCTGATTTTAAAGATATTAAAATATTGCCTTTTGATAGTAGTTATGTTAAAGTTGAATATGAAGATAACATACCAAGAGATAAATATGGTGTTCCATATTCTGAAACAAATAAAGCCCGTTCTGTAATGGAGTTTATTTAATGAATACACTACAAAGATTTAGACAAGCACCAAATACAGTAGCAGAAGCAAAACTTAATATATTTGCACCTTTTGAAAAAGAAAAAACTGAAGAATTAAAATGTGTTATTTTTGAAAGCAATAAATATAAAGTAACTCTTGATGGATATAAATTAAATCAAATACACAGAGATATTATTGATATTGCTTCATACTATGGAGATAATAGTTTTGATGGAAGAACAGCAGATATAAGACCTCTACGAACATTTAGCCTTTATGATATACAAAAACATCTAAACTATAAATCGAAAAATCAGAATGAATGGATAGAAGAAAAATTTAGAGAAATGCAAAAATCTCTTATAAAAATAGAAGATAAAGAAAAAGGAGATTGGGTTCAATTTAATATTATTGAAGTTGCTAAATACAGTAAAAAATTAAATAAATATGCAATAGTTTTAAGTGAAACATACACATTATTTTTTGAAAATGAAATATCAATTAATTATAAAGCTTATTTAAGTGAGATATTATCTTTAAATGCTCAAACACGAGCCTTAGTAAGATTTATAATATCTCATTCAAATAGTTTTCACATAGATTTAGATAAAGCTATGGAAAAAATAGGTATTACTAAAAAGAAAATAACAACTAGGGCTTTCAATTACAATAGAAAAAGAATTTTAGAAGATAAAGAACAATTAGAAAAATTAAATATCTATCTAACTAAAAAAAGTAATGATGATAGAAAAAAAGATTTTATAATTGATTACAAAATACTACCTCAAATACAAATTTACCACCCAAAAACTGATAAAAATTAAGAGATAGGGAAACGATTTAGTAGTAATAGGGAAACGATTTAGTAGTAATAGGGAAACGATTTAGTAGTAATAGGGAAACGATTTAGTAGTATTTGGTATATATATATATATAAAGTTTATATATACTTTATATAAAATCACTTCTTTTAAAAAGTGATTTCTTAAAGTAAGGCTTCCAGCCCAGTAATAAATAAGGTTTTTTTTTATGAAGTGTATAGAAGCCATTAAAAGCATTTTCTGGTGCAAATGTATGTCTTGAGTAAAAAAACAGCTTACAGGGCAAATTTGGCTATAATTTCGGTGATACAAATAGTGAATTTCTTTTGCGATTGGGTGCATTAAGGGAAAGAGGTGTGAGGATTCCAAGAATCCCCTTGCTTTAGCTATGGGGAGTATGTCAAATTAACAGCTGATGATAATACAATAACTTTCAATGCTCCAGCACATAAATCACACCATCATATAAATTCAGGGTTATAATTCGCTAGTTATATTAAAAAGTGGGGTTATAATTCGCTAGTTCAGG
>JAMOSL010000050.1 GCA_027063105.1 Campylobacteraceae bacterium | reverse complement strand
ACTAATATATCATTTATTACTTGCTCCTCATTAATATAAGAGAAGGAAAGATAAATTTCTTTGTTTTTCATTTTGATGGAAACTGATTGAATTTTTTTATCCAACACTTTAGCATCTTTAATTATCTTTCCAATATAAAAATATCTCATTTTACTATCTAAGTTTATTCCGATAAGATTCTTTTTTGTACTCCAACTATTCGTATCTAATGGGATAGAGTAGTTTGTTAGTTCAGAAATTTTTCTTGGTTTTGGTATTTTAGGCATACCTGTATATTTATTGGGATTAGATTTATAGTCTTTTATAGCTTTGAAATAGTTATTAAAATCTTTTTTAAATCGTCTTAAGACCATAACTAAATTATGAATTTTTAGTTTTCTTCCAATTTTCAATAGGCTTTTATATAGCTCATTATCTTTATATTTATTTTTAATATAATGAATTTTTATTTGCTTTTTTATACTTCCTGCTGTATCACCAATACAAGCTCTAATTATTTCATAATCTAAGAAATATCTATAATCAGAATCCTCTTTTTTGAATAAATCTGTTACTAAGATAGTAATAATATTTTGCCAATGTTTATATTCATATATATAATTAAAAAGATAACTTTTATCATTATTATTGTTTACTCTTATCTCAAAAGTTCCCTCAATTTCAGGCTTTACTTTTGCTAAAAGTAGATTAATTTCTTGATTCATCTTTTAACTTTTCTTTTTAAATCATTATATATTAAAAAAATAGATTTGTCAATGGTTATCTCTATATTTATATAGCTCTTAAGCTAACAGTTCGTTGCCTCTACTAATTAATATGGATTTTCTCCATTATAATTTCCTGCAGGACTATAACGACAAACTACAATAGTTCCACCTTTCCAATCTCCTTGTTGAAATACTGCACTAGCACAACCTAATTGTGTACTTTTTTTCCAAATAATTTGAGTATAATGTCCTGTTTCACTTTTAAATCCATTACCATAAGTATAATCTTTCTTTTCCCCATACCACATATCAGTAGCTTTTGTGTAACTCAAAGAAGTTGAAGATATTGCTAAATTTTCACCATATAATCTTTGAGAGTCATGTTCCATTACACCTTTAGCACCTAAAGTATCTGCGTATGATTGTGCTGACTTCTCAATTTCATTACTCCAACTCATAGGTGCATCTGTAAAGACTTCAGCTCTTATTTCATTATGTCGATTTATAACAGCTGTTACATCTGAAGATACAACTTCTTTAGGCTTAACTTCCTCTTTAGTAGTATTAGATTCTTTAGGCTTAACTTCCTCTTTAGTAGTATTAGATTCTTTAGGCACAACATCTTCTTTCGTAGTATTGGATTCTTTAGGTACAACCTCTGTTTTATCTCCTAGTCCAAATTTATTAAGAGCTTCTAACTTACTCTCTTCTGTTCCATCTACTTCTCTCATAATTGCTTTAGCATCAGAAACATTTGATAACCCTTTATCTGCAAATGCTAGTCCAACAGCTGTTTTATTATCTAAGATAGTTTTATCATTATCTTTAGCTCCATTTGTAACAGCTAAAATAAATACAGATGAAGCAATCTTACCACTCTCTAATTCACCTCTCCAATAATCTTGTCCATCAATTTTTGGCTCTCGTTTAAATAAATTATTATATATTGCGACAATAAAATTATCTAAATCCGAAACTTCACCATATAAATCTTTAGTCTCTGGTTGATCAAAAAAACTACTCGCTATATCTTCTAATGGCGATGCTGTATTAACCCAATAATTTAATCCAGCACTATCTGGAGCTCTATCAAATGTAGCAACATACAATCTTGTTACATTATCTTTTGTTGCTACAGTAGCATTTAAGCCAACAGCCATTAGTAATAATAAAATTAAAACCCTAATCTTCATACTAACTCCTTTTTTTAAATTTATATATTATATAAAAATTTAGATATACTTCATATTAAATTTAATAATAAAGAGCTTTTATATGACAAATATTATATTATGTGGTGGTAGTGGAACTAGACTTTGGCCAATTAGTAGAGCATTAATGCCTAAACAATTTATTAAACTTTTTGATAATAAATCACTATTTCAGTTAACTGTAGAGAGAAATCAATCAGAATGTAGTAACTTTTTAATTGTATCAAATGCTGAACAGTACTTCTTAGCTTCAGATCAAATGGGTGATCTTGACATTGATAAAGAACATCAAGATAGTAAATTTTTATTAGAACCTGTAGGTAGAAATACAGCTCCTGCAATCGCGTTAGCATGTTTTGCACTAGATAAGGAGGAGATTGTGTTAGTCACTCCTTCAGACCATTTAATTAAAGATGAAGTAGCTTACGATAAAGTTATATCAAGAGCAGTCAAATTAGCAAAAGAGGATAATCTTGTTACTTTTGGAATTAAACCAGAATTTCCAGAAACTGGATTTGGATATATTGAAGCTGATGGAGAGAGCGTTAAAGCATTCAAAGAAAAACCAGATGAACAAACAGCTAAAGAGTATTTAGAAGCAGGTAACTACTATTGGAATAGTGGTATGTTTGCTTTTAAAGCAGGTATATTTTTAGAAGAGTTAGAGAAGTATTCTCCAGAGATATATAATACTAGTAAACATGCATATATAAATGCAAATAATGAAGATATGATTAGAGTCCTTCATAAAGATATGGCAAATATCCCTGAAGATAGTATAGATTATGCTGTTATGGAAAAAAGTGATAAAGTTAAAGTTGTTTCTAGTCAAATTGGTTGGAGTGACTTAGGAAGCTTTGATGCTTTATCAGAAGAGTATGAGAAAGATGAAAATGGGAATACTATAGATAGTAATCTAATTGCTATGAATTCTAAAGAGAATTTTGTATATACAAGCAATAGAATGGTAACTTTAGCTGATGTAGATGATTTAATTGTGGTTGATACTCCTGATGCACTTTTGGTTAGTAAAAAGGGTAGTTCACAAAAAATAAAAGATATAGTTCAAGAGTTAAAAGGAAGAGAGAGTGAACTTCACCATATTCACTTAACAGCTCATAGACCTTGGGGAACTTATACTATTTTAGAAGAGAGCGAACACTATAAAATAAAAAGAATTGTTGTGAAACCTAGTAAGAGACTATCTTTGCAAAAACATTATCATCGTAGTGAACATTGGATTATTGTAAGTGGTACAGCATTAGTTACTGTTGGAGCAAAAGAGACTTTAGTTAAAGCAAATGAATCAACATATATACCAATGGGAGAGATTCATAGATTAGAAAATCCTGGCAAAATAGATGTAGTATTAATAGAAGCACAAGTTGGTGATTATCTAGGAGAAGATGATATAGTGAGACTGCAAGATGATTTTAAAAGAGTGTAAATGAAATATACTCTCACATCCTTATGGGCTTATAGATATTTTATTATATCTTCTATAAAAACAGAATTTCGTTCCAAATTTGCAAGAAGTAAATTTGGTGGACTTTGGATGATTTTCCACCCTTTAGCACAAGTTCTTATATATGCTTTAGTTCTATCAGCTGTATTAAAAGCTAAATTAGCAGGAATTGATAGCCAATATGCTTATGCAATATATCTAATGGCTGGAATGGTAGCATGGAATTTATTTATAGATATTGCTAGTCGCTCATTAAGCGTATTTATAGACAATGGAAATCTTATCCAAAAAATGTCATTTCCGAAATTAACTCTACCACTTATTATTATAGGTAGTTCACTAACAAACTTTATATTTTTATTTCTTGCAATGATTGTTGTATTTGGATTTTTAGGACATTTTACATCTATCGTAATATTATGGATACCTATACTCATGTTAATTACGGTAACATTAGCTATTGGAATTGGTCTTACTTTAGGAATTTTAAATGTGTTTATTAGAGATATTGGACAAATCATGACAATAATATTTCAATTTTGGTTTTGGTTGACTCCTATTGTTTACTCAAAATCTATGATACCAGAGGAGTATCAAGATCTTCTTCTATTAAATCCAATGAGTGGCATCATCGAAGGCTATCATTCTATTTTAGTATATGACAAAATGCCAAACTTAGAATTATTAATATATCCTTCTATCTTAGCTATTTTAACTTTAGGATTATCCCTATTTTTATATCAAAAATCAAATAAAGAGATGGCAGACCTATTATGAGTATATTAGAGGTAAGAAATGTTAGTAAATCATTTTTAGATTATAGCAACGAGTGGAAAAGAATATTATCTTGGTTTGGATTTAATTTTAAACCAAAAGAAGAGCATGTTATCCTCAAAAATATAAATTTTTCTATCTCAGCAGGTGAATCTATTGGGATTGTAGGACAAAATGGTGCTGGAAAAAGTACACTTCTAAAAATAATTACTCAAACTCTTAAGCCATCAAATGGAAAAATTATAGTAAATGGTAGAATATCTGCTATTTTAGAATTGGGTATGGGTTTTCATCCAGATTTAACAGGTAGAGAAAATGTTTATCACTCTTCTGGACTGATGGGATTTACACGCCCTCAAATTGATGCTGTAATAGATGAAATAGAAGATTTTGCAGAAATTGGAGATTATTTTGACCAACCAGTTAGAACATACTCTAGTGGTATGGGTATGCGTGTTGCTTTTGGAGTTGCTACAGCTTATCGTCCTGATATTTTGATAATTGATGAAGCTTTATCTGTTGGTGATGCTTATTTTCAACATAAAAGTTTTGACCGTATTAAAAAATTTCAAGATGATGGAACAACTCTACTTTTAGTATCTCATGATAAAAATGCTATTCAAGCTATATGTAATAGAGCTATATTATTAGAAGATGGTTTTATTATTAAAGATGGAAATCCCGAAGAAGTTATGGATTTTTATAATGCTATTATCGCCCAAAAAGAGAATTCAAAAGTAGAACAAAAAAGCTCAGAAAAAGGGAAAGTAGAAACTATATCTGGGACAGGTGAAGCTAATATTATAGATATTAAACTCTTAGATAATAATAATCAAGAAGTCGAATATATTAGTGTTGGAGATAGTATAAAACTAAAAGTTATTGTACATATAAATAGTAATATATCCGAATTAGTTCTAGGATATATGATTAAAGATAGATTAGGTCAATCTATCTTTGGAACAAATACACATTACTTAAAAGAGCCGATTAAAAATTTAAAAAAAGATAATCAGATAGAATATTTATTTAATTTTAATGCGAATATTGGTGTAGGTTCATACTCAATGGCTGTAGCTATTCACTCTGGAGAATCTCATATTGTAGATAATTATGAGTGGAGAGATAATGCTTTAATATTTCAAATTGCTAATCCAAATAAAAATGAGTTTATAGGAACTTCTTGGATAGCTCCAACACTAGAATATAAAATAAATTCATAAAAGGAATTATAGAATTATGAAAATTTTAATAGACCCTCAAGGGGCGCTTAGTTTAAGTAGAAACAGAGGGATTGGAAGATATACAAGAGAGTTAATAAAAGGTATCGTTCGGAATAAAAAAGAACATGATATATTAATTGTTCTCAATATGCTATTTCCTCTACAAGCTAAAGCATTTAAAAAAGAGTTTATATCTATAATTCCTGAAGAAAACTTTATACCATTTTATGGAATATCTCCAAATAATGAATTGAGTATAGAAAATGAGTGGAATAAAAAAACTTCTGAATTGATGCTAGAACACTTTATAGATAATATAAATCCAGACTTTTTTCTTATTAGTTCACTATTTGAAGGGACTGGAGACAACTCTGTAAACTCTATAAAAAGATATACAAAAAATATACCAACTGCTGTTATATTTTATGACCTCATCCCACTTATTAATCCTGCAAAATTCTTAGGTGATGAGTTAACGAATAGATGGTATAGAAGAAGAATAGAATCTCTAAGAAGAGCTGACCTTCTACTATCTATATCAAGTTCAGCACGAGATGAAGCTTTAGAGTATTTAGATTTTGATAGAGATAGAGTTATTAATATATCAACAGCAACTGATCCATCTTTTATTCCAACCAATGGAACAAAAAATATCAAAGAAAAATATAAAATAACTCGCCCATTTTTAATGCATACAAGTGCTTATGAAGAGAGAAAAAACTTTGAAGGACTAATAGAAGCTTTTTCATTTATTCAACCTGCTATTAGACTACAATATCAATTAGTTCTAGTCTGTGGATTAAGAGACGAACAGAGAGAAACTCTACAAAATCTAATAAATCATTCCCAATTAGAAGCTGATGAGGTTATTTTAACTGGCTTTGTATCTGATAAAGATTTAATTGGATTATATAGAGATAGTTATCTACTTGTGTTTCCATCTCATCATGAAGGCTTTGGACTTCCAGTATTAGAAGCTATGAGTTGTGGAACTGCTGTGATAGGTTCTAATAATAGTAGTATTCCTGAAGTAATAAATAGAGAAGATGCCCTCTTTAATCCATTTTCGGTTTTAGATATGGCAGAGAAAATAACTAGCATTATGATAGATAAAGAGTTTCATCAAGAGCTAGAGAAGCATTCATTAATTCAAGCTAAAAAGTTCAGTTGGGATAAGACAGCTATTAGAGCTATAGAAGCTATAGAAAATTTTAATGAAAATAGAGTTAAAGATAATATTTCAAGTACCTCAAATTTAATTAATGCCATTTTAGAAGATACGAAAAGTTTAGGAAAAAGTCAAGATAATTTAGCAAAAACTGCAATAGCTATAGAGAAGAATGAACAAATTATAAATTTTTACAATAGAGATATAAATAAAAAGTTAGCATGGAGAATAGAAGGACCTTTTGACAGTAGCTATAGTTTAGCTCTATTAAATAGAGAAACTGCTTTAGCATTAGATAAACTAGGACATAGAGTAGCCTTGCACTCAACAGAAGGTGGTGGAGATTTTGAACCAAATGAAGAATTCTTAAAAGTAAATCCTATAATCAATAAACTTAATCAAAATAGTTTTAATATGCCTCAAGAGAGTGTTGCTGTAACAAGCCGTAACTTATATCCTCCAAGAGTATGTGATATGAAATCTCCAATAAATATGCTTCACCATTATGCATGGGAGGAGTCAGGATTCCCTCAAGAATGGGTAGAGAATTATAATAATTGTTTATCATCTTTAACTTGTCTATCTACACATATTCAAAAGATTTTAATAGATAATGGAGTTAGAACTCCTATGTTAACATCTGGCTGTGGAGTTGACCATTGGGATAGAGTTATTGAAGATACAGATTATCGAATAGATGCTAAATCATTTAAGTTCTTACATGTTTCATCTTGCTTTCCACGAAAAGGTGCTGATATTTTATTAAAAGCTTATGGTGATGAGTTTAATAGTAATAATAATGTAAGTCTAATTATTAAAACTTTTGAAAATCCACATAATGAAATAGATAAATGGTTAGAAGATGCTAAAGAAGATAGAGATGACTTTCCAGATGTTATTATCATAAAGGAGGATTTAACTCAAGAACAACTCAAATCTATATATATTCAATCTAATGCGTTAGTTGGAGCTAGTAGGGCTGAAGGTTTTGGACTACCATTTGCAGAAGCGATGCTATCTGGATTACCTGTAATTACAACTGCTTGGGGTGGTCAATTAGATTTTTGCAATAATGATACTGCATGGCTTATAGATTATAAATTTACTAAAGCTGAAACTCATTTTAATATATCAAATTCGGTATGGGCAGAACCATCACAATCACATTTATCTAAACTTATGAGAGAAGTCTATTTATTAACACCTGAAGAGAGAGCTGTAAAACCTGCTAAAGCTAGAGAGATACTGTTAAAAGATTTCTCTTGGGAAGTAGTAGCACAAAAATTGGTAAATGCCTCATTATCATTACAATTAGAATATAGGGATAGAATACCATCTATTGGTTGGATTACTAGTTGGAATAATAAATGTGGTATAGCTTCTTATTCGGAGCATCTTATAAATTCAATAGATACAGATATTGATATATTTGCACACAAAGTAGATGAGACAGTAAAGAAAGATGGTGATAGCGTTTATAGATGTTGGAGTGCTGGAGATGGAAATAGTCTGAAAAATTTGGATAAAAAAATAGACCAAAGAGATAATGAAGTTCTTATTATTCAATTTAATTATAGTTTTTTTGATTTTACAAATTTTTATGAATTCTTGGAAAAACAGGTAAAAGATGGTAGAACAGTAATTATAATGATGCATTCAACAACCGATGCAGAAGTTACTCCACATAAGAAATTAGAATTCCTAACTCCTATTTTTTCTAAAGTTGCAAGAATTTTAGTACATAGTATTAGTGATTTAAATAGATTAAAAAATTATGGATTAATTGATAATGTTTCAATTTTCCCACATGGAATAGTTGATTGGAAATCATCAATTAAAAAAGATAAAAATAAAATATTTACTCTTGCTAGTTATGGATTCTTTTTGCCTCATAAAGGATTATTAGAATTAATAGAAACTATATTTATTATCAAACAATCTATACCAATAAAGTTAAAGATGATAAATTCTGCCTATCCTGTACCTCAATCAGAAGAGCTAATTGAGATAGCAAAGAATAAAATAAAAGAGTTGAATTTAGAAGATAATATTGAATTAATTACAGACTTCTTAAATGATAATGACTCTTTAGAGTATTTAAATAGTAGTGACTTAATCATATTTCCATATCAAGAGACAGGAGAATCATCTAGTGCATCAGTAAGATATGGACTAGCTAGTGGTAAACCTGTAGCCGTGACACCTTTAGGAATTTTTGAAGATGTGAGAGAAGCTAGTTATAAACTTTCTGGTACAATTCCACAAATGATGGCAGAGAGTATACAAGATATAATTATAGAAATAGAAAACGACACGGAAAAAGCAAAAGAACAAAAAGAAAAAAGAGAGAGATGGAAGAGCGAACATCTATATAGCTCATTAGGAAAAAGACTCTTATCTATTACAAGAGCATTATGAAAAACGAAAAGAGATAATAATGAAAAAGATAATAATCTTATTAATATTAATACAAGGATTAGCAATGAGTCAAGAAGTAGAAAAGATTTTAGTGGATGGTGTTGAAGTACCAATAATTTTTGAAAATAGTGGATATTTACCTATTATATCTATGCAAATAGTTTTTAAAAATAGTGGTGCATTATATGATTCAACTGCTGGGTTAGCAAACCTAAGTGCAAAATTATTAGATGAGGGTACAAAAAAAGATGGTAGTGTTAAATTTGCAACTAAATTAGAAAATAGTGCTATATCTTTAGGTATATTTGCAGGAATAGAAACAATATCAATTGAATTGAGTTCATTAAAAGAACAATTTCCAAAGGGATTAAAACTTCTAAAATCTTTATTAAAAGATCCAAACTATACAGAAGATACGCTTGAACGAATAAAAAAACAACAGATAGGTTCACTTATACAAAAAAAGAGTAATTTTGATTATATTGCATCTCTAGGGTTAAAAGAGACACTATTCAAAGATACTGATATGGGGAGACCAAGAGTTGGAACAATAGATAGTGTAAAATCTATATCATTAGAAGATATCAAAAATTACATTAAATCACATTTAGGACGAAATAGTGCAATAGTTATAGTTGGTGGTGATATCACTCTTAAGGAAGTCAAAAAGATAATTAAAGAGACTTTATCAATACTTCCAGAAGTAAAAATTCAAGAACATAAGTTTATTAATGTTACAGATAAGAGAATAACTACAACTTTTAAAGAAGATACAGAACAAGCATATATATATTTTGGTGCACCATTTAATCTAAAATATAATGACCCTAAGCAATATATTGCAAAAGTAGCAGGATTTATCTTAGGTGGTAGTGGATTTGGAAGTAGATTGATGGAAGAGATTAGAGTTAAAAGAGGATTAGCATATAGTGCTTATGGCAACTTTACATATAGTCACACAAGTAGTTATCTTACTGGTTACTTACAAACCAAACTAGAAAATGAAGATGAGGCCAAAGAGCTGATTGCTAAAATTGTAGATAATTTTGTAGAAAATGGAATTACTCAAAAAGAGTTAGATGCAACAAAAGAATTTTTATTAGGAAGTGAACCTCTTAGAAATGAAACTTTAAATCAAAGAGTAAGTAGAAGTTTTAAAGAATATTATAATGAGCAACCGTTAGGTTATAGTAAAGAACAACTGAGAAAGATTAAGTCTCTAAAATTAGATGAAATAAATACCTTTATTAAAAATCATAAAGAGATAAAAGATATTAGTTATTCAATAGTAACATCAAAAGAATAAAAATTAGATATAATCTGATTTAAAAAGGTTATATTTATGAAATGGTATAATAGTATTAAGTTTAAACTTATTGGTTTTTTTATGCTGATAAGTGTTATATTTATGGTAACTATGTTTAGTGTATTAACTATGCTAAAACAAGAATCTCTAATAGAAAATGCATCTAAAGAAGTAAACTTGGCTACAATTAAAATATTAAATAATTTACAAAATACAAAATATAGATTAGAAGAGGTAGTTCTAGCTCTTGCATCCGTAGGTGAAGATAGAGATAGTATTAATAAAAAAACAATTATAAATATTCTTAAAGCAAATAATAGCAACTTAGTAACAAGTGGTGGAGTTTGGCTAGAACCATCTTTAGAGAATCATAAAAGCAAAAATTATCACTGTTTTTTTAATAGAGAAACTAATTACAAATTTAAGTTAATTGAAGATTATATAGAGCAAAGTAATTCATTATATACAAAAGATGAATTTTATGTTGTAGCAAAAGAGTTACAAGAAGGTGAAACTTATTGGACAAAAGTCTATAGAGATCCTGTAACTAATATAAGAATGACAACTGTTGTATCACCTATATATAAAAATAAAATTTTTATAGGTGTGGCTAGTTTAGATATAAGGGTAAAAGATACCAGCTCTAAAATTTTTGGAGATTTCAAATATAATAATAGATATTTAATGATGCTAGACAGGGAAGGGACTTTTATTTTACAATCTTCTCTCTTGTCCAAATATCTTAAAAATAATAAAAAAATTACTCAAAATTGCGATGAGATAGCAGATGATTTTGAAGAATTGCAACCTATATTTAATCAATGTAATTATATGCAAGATTTTAATAAGAGTATATCTAAAAGAATATTTAAAAATAGTTCTCAGATATCAGAAGATGAGAGTTTTAGAATAGCCGAAATAATAAATCAAAAAAGAAAATATATTAAAGAAGAAATTAAAAGAGAAATATTTTTTATAGAAGATGATCCTATTCTAAAAGATAATAGTATTATTGCTGTATTCTATTTTCCATTAACGCATTGGAAAGTTATTATTGGTATTCCAAAAAAACAAGTTTTAAGGGAAAGTAATAAAATATATAATGAAATTATACGAGTATCTATATATTTAGCTTTATTTGCTGCATTTATAGGATATTTTTTACTTTATAGACTGTTTGTTAAGCCTATTGAACATATCAATGAACAGCTAAATAGTCATAATATTAAAATAAATAAATATCAAAAATTATTAGAATGTGAAGATATGGGAGAGATAGGTCTATTGGTAAATAATCTTAATATGCGTACAGGTAATCTCCTTGAATCCCAAAAAAGAGAGGCTGAAGAGATTAAAAAACGGCTTACAAATGAAAAGCTATTAGAACAACAATCTAAAATGGCCGCAATGGGTGGAATGATGGATGCAGTGGCTCATCAATGGAAACAGCCTCTAAATGCATTAAGTATGTATAGTGAGATTATTAAAAGTGATTTTGAAGATGGTGATGTTGACAAGAAATATATAAATGAATTTAAAGATAATATACAACTTCAAATTTTGCATATGTTAAGCACATTAGATGAGTTTAGAACCTTTTTCCGTCCTTGTAAAATTGAAGAATATTTTGAACTTATAGATATTATTAATTCAGTGCTTTTTTTAACCAAAGATGAATTTATGAAAAATTCTATTACAGTAAAAATTCTACAAAAGGACTCAATAAAACTTTTTGGATTTAAAAATGAATTTAAACATTTAATATTAAATATAATAAATAACGCAAAAGATGCTTTTAATGAAAATGAGATAAAAAATAGGGTTATCTCACTATCTATAATTAATAAAGATGGCAAAGAGAGCTTGGAAATACAAGATAATGCCGGAGGAATCCCACTAGATGTTATAGATGATATATTTAAAGCGAATGTAACAACTAAGGCTGAAGGAAAAGGAACAGGTATTGGACTCTTTATGAGTATGCAAATAGCACATAAGCAAGGAGCTGATATATCAGTGATTAATAAGAATGAGGGAGCCTGTTTTATAGTTAATTTCAATTCTCATCTCAAGTAATTTTGAGATAAGAATATTATAAGCTATTTATAGTTTTTAATAGCTTTTTCTAAAATCTTAGTAGCTTCTGCTTTATCTTTAAAACCAGATACTTTAACCCATTTATTAGGCTCTAGCATCTTATATGTTTCAAAAAAGTTTTTCACTCTATTTAATGTATGACTAGGCACATCATCTAAATCATTGATATTTTGATATGTTGGGTCAATCTTGATTGCTGGAACTGCTAATAGTTTTTCATCTCCACCACTTTCATCTTCTGTCATTAATACACCAACTAGTCTACATTCAATAAATGAACCAGCTTGAAGTGGATAATCACATAATACAAGAATATCAGCAGGATCACCATCATCCGATAAAGTATTCGCAACGAATCCGTAATTTGCAGGATAATGCATAGAAGAATATAAGATTCTATCGACCTCAACAGCTCCTGAATCCTTATCTATCTCATACTTAATATTTGAATTTAATGGAACTTCAATAATTGCTTTAACTGCATCTGGATTTTCACCATGCCCTATTTTAGAAATATTCATATCTCTCTCCAATTAAAAAATTTTAGTATTATAATATTATTTTCCTAAAAGGGACTTTCTTACAAATGGATCATGAAGTGTTTTTCCTTGTAAAAGCAAAAGTTTCATATTGCCATATGATATAAATTTATCTTTTTTATTTTGATATGAAGCAAAGCCATATCCCATAGGTGAATTATCTATTTTACTATACCATGCTTTATTTGCATCTATCCATATATTGGTATCAATAGTTTTGGTTAAAACTATCATATTAGAAGAATAATTATTTTTTAACCAAAGAACAACACAACCAATATCATCAAAAAAATATGTAGCACCATCATCTCTTATTATCTCAGCTATATATTTCATATTCTCGATATCCATATTACACTCTGAACATTGATACTCTTTTGGTTTAATAATTATCGGTTTTTTATCATCATTCCCTTTATAGACATATTTAGCTCCACTCTCTGTAGCTAACGATATAAAAATTAACATTACAATAGCACCACCAATAATAACACTTAAAAATGAAATTAAAAAATTCTTCATAAAAATACTCCTGTTTTAAAATAATAACTTGCCACAAAACCACTACATAATAATACAAATATAGTTAATAAAATAATAGATATATTCTTGTCTATATCTACTGCTTCTTTAAATAGAACTCTTCTTAGAGAATAATCAATACTTTTAAATATTCCTACTAAAAGCACTCCCCAAATAAAATAACCTATAAAATAATAAGAACTTTGTAACATACAAAATGGACATTTATGTGTTGGGAGTTCATAGATATATGTTCCAAAAAAATATATTACCGAATAATATGCTATTGGTAAAAATAGAATATTAGCAGATATAGATAAAATGTATCTATCTGAAATATTAGCAAGAAGTATCAAAAAATATAATAGATAAAAAAGTATTAAAAGTTTATTAATATCTAATCCAAATGGAAGATAATTCTTTGCCTCAAATATTATAGAACAACAACTTACAGGCTTGGAACTCTCTATATTCATGAAATAAAGTATATCTAAATATATTTCAAGCGTAAGAAGTAAAAAGATAAATATAAAAAACCATAATTTTATAGTTGTATATGGATAATTCTTTGCTTTTAAATCTAATCTATTTATACTAATCCAAAATCCACTTAGAAATAGTATAACTATCTTCAAAAGTAGCAGAGGATTTCCATAACTATTTGATTTAATAACCCCTGCACCACACATAGCACCTGTAACAATATTTGATAATTCGTCAATAGTGTAAACAAAATAAGGAAGTAGTAAAATTTTAAGAATAATTGTAAAAGAGATAATTGTAATAATAAGATAAGAACGATTCTCTAATGAAAATTGTTTTGCAGTAAAACTATTAAAATCCCAATTTTTAATTATATATGGAGTAACCAAAAAAGATACTAATAACAGAGAATATAATATTATCTCACTTAAAAGATATATTATAACCTGATTATTAAGAAGAACATCATTCATTAATTACTCCTAATTTTTAATATATTTTAGTCTTTATGACACAATTTCCATAAGCATCCATAAAATCTTTACTCAAAATTATCAATTTTTGATGTATAACTCTCTTCGTTATCAGAATCATTTAATTTACTCGGTTTAATTTTAGAAGTTCTTGTTCTAAATAAATAATTTTTTGAGATAGTTCATTTATATGTTCTGCTAATTCAACACCTTAGCCAAAAAAGATTGACTAAAGCGAAGTTTAGATAGTCTTTATCTACTATGACAAAAGAACTATATAAAATAATAACACAAATAAAAGAAGAAGTAACTAAAAGTTCTCTAAAGCAGATAGAATCAATAGTATCATCAATCTTAGCGAAGTATTAAAATTATATGGGAAAAGTGGATGATATTTTAATTAATGAGGCAATTTTGATGATTCATGGAGATGTTGCTTGATGATTTTGGGTATTCTTGGCTAAGGTATTGGATAAAGCATTAAAAGAGAATTTACATATAAGCAGAAGTGCATTTTTTCAACAGAGTGTTTATAAGAGTTTGAATTTGTAAAAATAAACTAACCCAAGGAAAAACAATGAAAAAACAAAACACCCTCATAACCCAAGAATCCACAGAAGTGGTATTAAGAAAAGCTACCAATATCATAAACAGAACCAATAAAATATTGAAAAATTCTAAAAGAGAATTGGTGGCTAACCCTGATGTTATGATGATAAATGGTCTGATGTGGCAAAAAGAGACAGTAGAAGAAAGGGGTGTAACCTAAAAATAACCTAATAAAATATTATTAAGCAATTTCTTCCTCCCAAAACTGCTTCCAACGCCCATCAGTAAGGTTTACAGCTCTTAACT
>JAMOSL010000049.1 GCA_027063105.1 Campylobacteraceae bacterium | reverse complement strand
GATAGATTAACTGATAGACTAAGAGAGAGCAATATTCAAAGATTTGCTTTTAATGGCGAGAGTTTGAGAGGAAGTAAAAGTCTAATCTAATCTTTATATTCCCATTTAAAATCTTGCCATGAGCCTAAGTCGCTTGAGCGAGTTAACGACTCTTCTAACTCATCTAAGAATTTATCTCTACTAATATCTTTAGCACCCATTTGAGCTAGATAATCGTTTTTAACTTGACAATCTATAAAGTCATAACCTCTTGAATTTAATACATCAGTTAATGCTTTAAATGCTACCTTTGAGGCATTACTTTTTAGGGAAAACATAGACTCTCCAAAAAACACTCTACCCATTGATAATCCATATAATCCACCAACTAGAATATCATTTTCATAAACCTCTATGCTATGAGCAAAACCCATTTGAAAAAGTTCAATATAAGCATTTTTCATATCATCAATAAGCCAAGTACCATTTTGTCCATCTCTATCTACATTACTACAATAGTTTATAACCTCTTCAAAAGCATTATCAAATTTTATTTTATATCTCTCTTGACGCAAAAACCTCTTGAATGATTTATTAACTTTAAACTCATCTGGATATAAAATCATTCTAGGGTTTGGAGACCACCATAAAATTGGGTCATCTTTATTAAACCATGGAAATATTCCTTTTCTATATGCTGTTAATATTCTATTAGGAGATAAATCTCCTCCAAAAGCCAGAAGACCCTCATCGGCAGAGTATCTTGGATCTGGAAATATATAAGATTTATCTAATGATGGAATACTATAATCATCTTCAAACATAGAACTCAAAATATTATCCTTTAAATAATAAAGTAAGTTTTTCTTTTTCAAATCCTACTTTTACTTCTCCACCATTTTTCAATGAACCGAATAAAATTTCATCAGTCAATTTCTCTTTAATCTCTTTTTCTATAATTCTTGAAATATTTCTAGCTCCATACTCTTCACTATATCCCTCTTTTGCTAGATACTCTTTTGCTTTATTAGAAGATTTTATTTTAATATTTTTATCTTTCAATTGAATGTTTAATTTTTCTATCTCTTTACCAACTATTATAATAATTGTTTCCATAGATAATGGTTTAAATTCAACTACTCCACTAAGTCTATTTCTAAATTCTGGAGAAAAGAAATCTTTTAGTGCATTTTGAGTTTTACCACTTTGTTTACTCTCAAAGCCCATAATACTAGCCTCTTTCGTACCAATATTAGATGTCATAATTAGAATTACATTTTTAAAATCACTTACAAATCCATTATTATCTGTTAGTTTTGCACCATCCATAATCTGTAGAAGAATATTCATAACATCTGGATGAGCTTTTTCAATTTCATCTAATAAAAGAACTGTGTGAGGATTTTTCTTTATCATCTCTGTAAGTAGTCCACCTTGTTCATATCCAACATATCCTGGAGGTGAACCAATTAATCTACTAACAGAGTGTTTTTCCATATATTCACTCATATCAATTCTTTCAAAGTGAATATGTAATGAGTCAGCTATTGTTGTCGCTAAAGCTGTTTTACCAACACCAGTTGGACCAACAAATAGAAATGAACCTATTGGAGTGTTTGGAGTGCTTAATCCAGCATAAGAGCGTTTAATTGCTCCTGTAATAGCTTCAATAGCATGATTTTGACCTATGATTTTATTCTCTAAAATATTATTTAAATCTTTTAATTTTTTTGTATCATCAGTTCCAACAACACTCGATGGTAATTTTAATATTTTTGCAATATTTTCTTCTATATCTTTTGTTGTAACGGTAATATCCTTTTTACCTTTAAGCATAAAACTAGCTCCAACCTCATCAATAATATCCATAGCCTTATCTGGTAGAAACTTATCATGAAGATATTTAACCGATAAATCAATAGCTCTTTGGAGTGATTCATTACTAAAAGATATAGAGTGAAAAGCTTCATATTTATGTTTTATACCTTGTAGAATTAACATAGTATCTTCTACACTAGGTTCGTCTACATCAATTTTTGCAAAACGTCGAGACAATGCTTTATCTTTATCAAAGAAGTTTCTATATTCTGCATAAGTTGTAGCCCCAATACATTTTAAATCACCTCTTGCTAGTTGTGGCTTTAGTATATTACTAGCATCCATACTTCCATCACCTGTACTTCCTGCACCAACCATTGTATGAATTTCATCTATAAATAAAATTGCTCCATCAATGGCTTCAAGTTCTTTTAATATAGCTTTTAATCTTTTTTCAAAATCACCACGATATTTAGTTCCTGCTATTAATGAACCCATATCTAAAGCATAAATAGTAGCATTCTTTAAAATATCTGGAACATCTTGCTCACTTATTTTTAATGCTAATCCTTCTGCAATAGCAGTTTTTCCAACACCAGCTTCTCCAACTAATAGTGGATTATTCTTTTTTCTTCGGCATAGGGTTTGCATAACTCTATCAACTTCTAACTCTCTACCTATGATTGGGTCAATTTTACCTTTTTTAGATAATTCGACTAACTCATTTGTAAATTGAGATAAAATACTATCTTCTGAATCATCATCATCATCTGAATCATAACCATTCATATCATGAGATATAACTTCTAAGAGATCTATTCTATCAATACCAGATTTTTTTAATAAGTATCTTGAGTATGTATCTTCTTGTTCTATTATTGAAGCTAACATATCACCTATCATTGCACTATCTTTTCCTGAACTATTTATATGAATAATCATATTATTAACTGTTTCAGTAAGAGTAATGGTTTCAATAGGATTCTTAGTCTCTTCTAAACTTAAGATATTATCTCTAATATATTTTTCTATATCTTTAGTTAGTTCCTCTGGAACTGCATTTAATACGCTTAATATAGCCCACCCCTCATCACTTTCAATAATCGCCCACAAGATATGTTCGAGTGTAAGATATTCATGATGATTTGACTTAGCATATTTAATCGCCTCTTGGAAAACTTCATTTAATTCTGAACTAATCATTAAAGATCCTTTTCTACAGTAGCTAAAAGTGGAAACTCTTCCTGTTTTGCTAATATTTTTACTTGATTAGCTTTTGTTCTTGCAATCTCTTTACTGAACAGACCACATCTAGCTTTACCTTTTTCATGTATTTTAAGCATAATAGCTTCTGCTTCATTATAATTCTTATGAAAAATTGTACGTAATATCATAACAACAAACTCCATACTAGTATAATCATCATTATGTAATATAACGCAATACATTGAAGGAGGTGCTATCTCTTCTATAACTTCTATCTCTTCTTTAATTTTTGGCAAAATAATCCTTTTTTCTTATAATTTCTAATTTACTTAATTTTATCTTACAAATAGCTATAAAATATCATGTAATTCATTTGCATCACTCATCCATCTATTAAGCTCTTCCCACTCTTCGTCTTCAACCATCTCTTTACATCTTTGAACTTCTAAGCTAAAACTATCAATTGCCATAAGAAGATTACTCTTGTTTTGTCTAAAAATATCTTCCCACATAAATGGAGAACTTTTTGCTATACGACTCATATCTCTAAATCCACCACCTGCTAGGGCTATAATACTATCAGAGTTTTCTTGTGTCATAACAGAGTTAGCCAAAGCATAACTAATTGCGTGAGGCATATGAGATATAAATGCTGCGTGTCTATCATGCTCTTTCCCATTCATAAAAACTATATTCATACCTATACTTTGAAATATATGGATAGCTCTCTCTTTTTGTTTTTCTCCACTATCTTCTAAGTCACATAATACAATAACTTTATTTTTATATAAATCTTTAATTGATGCTGTTGGGCCAAACTTTTCTGTTCCTGTCATTGGATGTGCAGGTACAAAATTATCTCTTATTTGATGAGGTATGCTATTTATTATTTTATCTTTAGTACTGCCTAAGTCTATAATAGTGCATTCAGATGGGACATCTTTTAATTGTTGAATAATACTAATAATTCCATCAACAGGTATACTTAGAATGATTACATCACATTGTTTTATATCATCTAAAGAGTCTGTAACTTTATCAACTAAATTTAACTCTAATGCTGTTTTAGAATGATTTTTATTATGGTCAAGACCTATTATATAATAATCTTTTAGGTTTTCTTTTATTGCAATACCTAAAGAACCACCCATTAAACCTAGTCCAATAATACCTATTTTCATAATTTTCCTCTTTATTTTCTTATTTAAATATTATAACATTAAGATAGTTATTTATCAGTGATTTAGTGTCTCTTTATAAAAAAAAAGATACACTCTATATTAAAGCTAAATCTACTATTTATACAAGAGGATAGACTTATGGGAAAAAAAAATATTGCTCTGTTTTGTTTAACAGCAGGAACACTATTAAGTGCTCAAAAAATTACAAATATACAATTCGATGGATTAGTTCATCTATCTCCAAGTGTTGCCAGAGAGGTTGCAGGAATAAAAGAGGGTGATAGTGTAGATGTCAGTCAGGTTGATGAATCTGTTAAAAATTTATATAGTCAAGGATATTTTAAAGATGTTTGGGTTGAGAAAAAGAATGGAACACTCATATATCACTTTAAAGAAAAATCTGCTATCTCAAATATAAAAGTTACAGGATATGGTTCTGATGATGATGGTGAATCATTATTAGCAGGTGCTGGAATTAAAAAAGGTGATATGTACGATAAGAGACTTATAGCAAGAGCTAAGAAGTCTATGATTGCAAAAATAGAATCAGAGGGTTATTATGATACTATTATTGAAGTTTCTAAAAAGAAAATAAATGATAGCTACTCTATTGTATTTGAAGTCAATAAGGGTGAAAAGATAAAGATTAAGAAGACCAATTTTATTGGCTCAAAACAGCTACCTAAATCTGAGATTGAGGCAAATCTAATAAATAAAGAATCTAGTTTTTGGAGTTGGATACCATTCTTTGGGGATAGTGATGCACATGTAGATCAACTTCAATATGATTCTATGAGAGCTAAAGAGGCTTATATGAAAGAGGGCTATATTGATGCAGAGATTAGTAAACCTCTAATGCGTGTTGATGGTGGTTCATATAATGCTGAAGTTAATTATATGGTTAAAGAGGGTAGACAGTTTAAAGTTGGAGAAATGAGTCTAGCTCAAAATGTAGCAGGGTTAGATACTAAAAAACTTATGGAAAATTTTAAACTTAAAGAAGGAAAAGTCTTTAATGTTAAAAAGATGCGAATGGATATGGAGTATCTTAAAAAAGAGGTTGGAGATTTAGGTTATGCTTATGCAAAGGTAGCTCCAAACTTTAATAAAGATAATAAAACTGGTATTGTGAATCTTCAATATCAGGTTGTTCAGGGTCAAAAAGTAAAAATAAATGATGTTTTAATATCTGGAAATGATATTACAAAAGATAGAGTTATTAGAAGATATATATATTTAGCACCAGGTGATTTATATAGTGCAACCGATTTAAAAGATAGTAAAAGTGCTTTAGGTAGAACAGGATTCTTTGAAAAAATAGATATTTTACCAGAGAGAATTAGTGAAAACAAAGTTAATCTTTTAGTAAAAGTTAAAGAGACTCAAACAGGAAGTATTTCAGCAGGTGGTGGATATGGTAGCTATCAAGGTATTATGTTTAATGCAAGTTTATCCAATAAGAATCTATTTGGAACAGGACTAAGTGGTAATTTAGGATTTGATATTTCGGAAATATCTACAAGTTATAATATGTCTATTACAAATCCTAGAGTTTGGGATAGTGAATACAGTCTAAGTACAAGTTTTTTTGTTAAGGATTATGAATATATTGACTATACACAAGACCAAGTTGGTGGTAGTTTAAGTGTTGGAAAAAGATTTATGCGTCACTTATACGCTTCAATAGGAGTTAGTTATATAGATAATCAATCAGAGATGAATGATGGTGCAACTATTGTAAATGATTTTTTATATATGGATCAATATACAAAAACATCAATGTTAGCAGGTATATCATTTGATAATACAGATGATTATTATACTCCAAGAGAGGGTTTTGTTGCAGGAGTAAATGGAGAATTTGGTTCATTCAGTGGGGATTTAGAACCATTTGAGACAAAATTTTATAAAGATTATGCAAATATGAGTAAACTAAATGCAAAATTTGGTGCATATTATGGAATGGAAGATATGATTGATTATGATTTAATTATGAGATTTAAACTTCGAGGTACTATATTGAATCATGCAGATGATGAAAAAGTTCCTACAGCTGAAAGATTATATATGGGTGGTGTAGGAAGTGTAAGAGGATATAGTCCATACTCTTTATCTCCATATATTATAGACCCTCAAACAGGCGACGAGCAAAGATTTGGTGGAGATAGCAGAGGTTCAGGAACAGTTGAAGCAAGTATTCCAATATCTGAAGCTGCTAAAGTTCGTTTAACATTCTTTGCAGATTACGGAACGATAAGTGCAAATGAGATAAAAGGTTTAAAAATTATTAATGATTCAATTTCTAGAAGTTCTGTTGGAGCTCAAGTTGAATGGCAATCTCCATTTGGTCCAATAAACTTAATTTATGCAGAGGCATTAGATGCTGACACAGAAGAAGAAAAATCTCAATTTGAATTCTCTATGGGTACAAAATTCTAAAAAGGATTTATTATTAAAGTAGCGTTAATTCAGCAAACATATAAAGGTAGCAGAGATGTTACCAAGCTACATACAACACAACAGATAGCCAAAGCTTCTAAAAATGGAGCTAGGTTAGTTGTTCTTCAAGAGTTACATCAAACAGAATATTTTTGTCAAAGTGAAGATGTTAAATTCTTTGATTATGCTAATAATTATCAAGATGATATATTATATTGGGGTGGGGTGGCAAGAGATAATAATATAGTATTAGTTACATCTTTATTTGAGAAACGAACAGCAGGTTTATATCATAATACGGCAGTTGTTTTTGAAAAAGATGGAACAGTTGCAGGTAAATATAGAAAAATGCATATTCCAGATGACCCTGCTTTTTATGAAAAATTTTATTTTACAATAGGTGATTTAGGGTTTGAACCAATTAATACAAGTGTAGGAAGATTAGGTGTTTTAATATGTTGGGACCAATGGTATCCTGAAGCATCCAGAATTATGACTTTAAAGGGTGCAGAGATATTAATATATCCAACTGCCATTGGTTGGTTTGATAGTGATAGCCAAGATGAAAAGGATAGACAATTAGATAGCTGGATAACTATACAGAGGGCTCACGCAATAGCAAATGCAATTCCACTAATATCTTGTAATAGAGTTGGATTTGAAGCAGATAGCTCATCTGTTTTAGATGGTATTAATTTTTGGGGAAATAGTTTTATTTGTGGAGCTCAAGGTGAGATATTAGCTAAAGCCAATTCCAAAAGTGAAGAGATTTTATATTCTTATATAGATAATAATAGGACAAAAGAGGTACGAGATATTTGGCCATTTTTACGAGATAGAAGAATAGAAAGTTATAGCGATTTAAATAAAAGATATTGCGATGATTAATATTATTGACTTAAATATGCAATTAGCAATAGATAAAGCATGGGAGTTTCAAGGATTAACATATCCAAATCCAGCTGTTGGAGCAGTAGTTACTTATAAAAATAAAATAATTGCTATAGAGGCTCATCAAAAGGCAGGAGATTCTCATGCTGAGGTATTAGCTTTAGTTGAGGCTTATAAAAGTATAAGTAACAAAGATATAGCTTTTAATAAGTTTAATGCTAAAGATGCACATCAATTTTTGAGAAATTTACCAAAAGGTTATTTTTCAGAATGTGAAATATTCGTAACTTTAGAACCTTGTAATCATCATGGAAAAACACCATCTTGTGCATTATTATTAGAACATTTAAATTTAAAACAACTATTTATAGCCATAAAAGACCCAATAGATGGACATAGTAATGGAGCTAAAAGATTAAATAATGTAATTATAGGAATTAAAGAGAAAGAGGCAAAAGAGCTAATTGAACCATTTCTAATATGGCAACATAGAGCATTTGTTTTATTTAAAATAGCTCAAAGTAGTAATGGAAGAGTTAGTACAGATTTAAATAATGGTTATTTAAGTTCCAAAGAATCTTTAATAGATGTTCATAAAATGAGAGAAGTATGTACTAAATTATTAATCGGTGGACAAACAGTTAGAGTAGACTCTCCGACACTAGATTGTAGATTTATAGAAGCAAATCCTCCAGATATTTATATATATTCTAAGAAAAATAATTTTGATAAAAAGATACCTCTATTTCATATAAAAAATAGAGTGGTAGAGATAGGAGATGATTTAACATTTTTAGATAAACCATCTTTTATAATAGTAGAAGGTGGTGAAGGTATTTTAAAATCTTTATCTAATAAAATAGATTGGATTTTAATATATCAAACACCAATGCTATCTACTAACTTGTCAATATATAATATAGATAAAAATTTTAATTTCTTAAAATTACAAAATAACACTACAGATATTAAAATTTGGGGAAAAATCAATTAGTAGGAGAAAGAGCCCTACTAATTGCTAGTATATAAATTATTCCTTGGTTTATCAAAATATGGTGTATGTACTTTATTATGTTTAAATAATTTTTTATTTAATAATTTTCCATATTTATTTATAGTTAATTTGTATACAAAAGTATTTAGATATGATTTATTGTGACTTTTTGATGATGTTTTGTATTTTACCATAACCTCATAATCATTAAATTTTTTCTGATAATAGCTACCTTCATTTTCTCCATATAACCATAATACCAATTGCAGTTTTGCAGGAGTATTTATATCTCCTATAAAACCTAATACATCTTCTATTTCATTCATACTCCATATTTTACCATTTTTATCAATGGTCATTGCATTTAATACAACAGGAAGTATTTGATTTTTTCTTATATTACCTTTGCATGATAAGTTCGGTTTTATATTTTGGAATCTTTTAAATATATCATCTTTTACATCTTCACATATTGATATAGGTACAGTCCATCTATCTGTAATTTGTTTTCTGGTTGATGGATTTATAGGATATGACCTAAGCTCTAAACAATTTATATCATTAAATCCAAAATCTTGAAATGAATATTTATTGCTATTTAATGAGTATAATTTATTCCAACTAAAAAGTTGGGTAGATATAAAAAGCAATATAAAAATAAATTTATTTAACGACATGCATCCACACGGACATCACTTTTAGGGTATAAATATATCTCTACTCTTCTATTTAAAGCCATATTTTGCTCATTTGAGTTATCAACTAAAGGTTTAGCATATGAACAGCCTGTTATATAGCTATTATTTGCGATTCCTGTAGAGTATAGTCTATCTGCTACACTTCTAGCTCTATTTTTTGATAAGTTCATATTATAGCTGTAATTACCTCTTTTGTCTGTATGTCCAGCTGTTTCTACTATTGTTTGAGGATATTGTTTTAATATTTGACCAACTTTTGAGACTTTATATGAAGCACTATTTGTTAATTTATCTGAACCTGTATTAAACATCATTTTATCTCTAAACATAATCTTTACATATTTACCATTGTTAGATACAATCAAATCTTGATTTGGGTCTAAGTATGCGAGAGGGTCATTATTAACTCCTGTACCAAGAGAACGAGCTATATCATTAGCTTGTTTATCCATGTTATATCCAATAGCACCACCTGCAGCAGCACCTAATACTGCTCCAATTGCCATATCTTTACCTGACCCACCAATAATTCCACCTAGTACAGCACCACTCGCTGCACCAATTGCTGTTCCTGCTTGAGTATTTGGTCCAGCTGTACAACCATTAAGCATAAAAAGAGTAATGCTTGTAACAACTAGAAATTTATATTTTTTCATAATATAACCCCTTTAAAATTTTGATATAATATAGTATATCACAACTTAATTCTAAATAACGATTATTTTTTATCTAAAAATTTTTCTAAGATATTTGATATATCTTTGATGTGTACAGGTTTTGTTATACTATCATCCATTCCTGCATTTATAGATTTTTTTCGATGTTCTTCTGTTGAATCACCACTTAATCCTATTATCGGTATATGAATATACTTATTCTTCCTTTCTATCTCTAAAATATTTTTAGTTGTTTCGTTACCACCCATAATAGGCATATTCTCATCCATAAAAATAATTTGATATGGTCTATTTGATTTAACAGATTTTTTATATTTCTCAACTGCTTCTTGACCATTATTCGCACCTTCTATCTCCACACCTAATTTATCTAATACTGCTTTTAAAAATTGTATATTAATAGCATTATCATCAACAACAAGAGCAAAATTTTTCTTAATTTGACAAATATCCATATCTCTGAGAAGGTCTCTTCCAAACATTACTTTATATAACTTATCTGCACCGAAAGCACAAGGTAATTCATGAATATCTCCTTTTAGCCCCTCTTTATAGTTCTTAAATATATCGTCTTTCATAATAGTTACAGTAATATCATGATTTAACATATCTTGAATAGACTCTTTATTTAGTGTGTCTCTTCCACAAAATATATGGCTTGTATGGTCTATATCTATATTATTCCAATTGTCTAACTTCTCTATTTGATTATTACTGATTTCAAATGCTTTAAAATATTTCTCTAAGATATTAGAAGTAGAGGTGCATTTTTCTTTAAAAATAAGTTTTATATTTACATTATTTATAAGTTTTTTATCATATTGCATCGCCCCATCAATGATTTTATTTTTTAATGGTATAGAAAAAAAGAATTTACTTCCTTTCCCCTCTTCGCTTTCCAGTTCCAATTTAGAATTATATAACTTTGTAAGTTTTTGACTAATAGAAAGACCTAATCCTGTCCCCCCAAATTCTCTTGAAGTTGAGCTATCTTCTTGTTTAAACGCATCAAATATTTTTTCTTGTTTATCTTTTGCTATACCTTTTCCATTATCTGTTACACTAAATAATAATTCTTCAGTTCTTTTATTAAAAGATATACTTAAGAGTATTCTTCCATTTTTCGGGGTAAATTTTACAGCATTTCCAATAAGATTAGATAATACTTGTTTAACTCTATGAGGATCACTCTCTATTTTTCGAGGCATATTGGGATCAATAAATGTGTTAAATGCGATATTATGTTTTTTCATTCTGCTAGAAAATAGTGGTCCCATTGTAGTATACTCTTCAATTGGATTAAAAACTAAAGATTCTAAGTCCATCATTCCTTGTTCAATTTTTGAAAAATCTAATAAATCATTGACTAGTGCTACCATCATAGCTCCACTTTTAATAGCAGTATCTATATATAATTTCTTTTCATCATTGGATTCATCAAGTTGAAGAAGTTCCAAAAATCCCATAACAGCATTCATTGGTGTTCTTATTTCATGTGCTACTTCTGCCAAAAATCTTGTACTAGATGCCATCATTCTTTCTGCATCATCTTTTTCTTTAGTTAACTTTTCTATTATTTTATCAACTTCTAAATCAAAATCCTTTGGAACATTATTATGATTAGTTTTTTTCTCTAATGAACCATTTCTAAGCATTCGTATAATAGGTGCAATATGTTTTTCAAGAATATCTAATTTTTCTAAATCTTTTTGTCTAAATTGCTGAATATCCTTTCTATGATTAGAAATTTGTAGTAATGCAATAACATCTTTACTATCAGATAATATAGGATAAAAGATAATATCTTTCTGCTCGATATTTAACATATTATCTATAGTCTTATCATAGGCATTTTCATAAATTCCTTGCTTTAGAACAACAGATTTTCCCATATTAAAAGCTTTTCCGATTAATCCTATATTTGTAGGAATTTCAGTTTTATTTGATTTATTAATAGTTAAGGAATATAGATTATCTTTTTTAATATCTTTAAACCATAAAATTGCCCATTCTGCAGAAAATGCTTCTATCACCATCTTTTCTATTCTTTGAATAATATAGATAGTATCATTTACATCTTTTACTTGGTCTACAGTATTTAATACAAGAGATAATAGATCATCTTGATTTAATTCTTTTTTAAATTTTCTCATAATTCTATCCTAATCTTTTTATTAAACTATACAAAATGACGAAGAAAAAGCATAGTTTTAATCATTATTTTTTATTGATATTATAACTAAGAGAATATTATTGTATGTTTAAGATAAGACTTAAATATATATTTAGAAGAAGAATAAGAAATCTTCTTCTAAAGATTAAAATATAAATAACCTCCAAAGGGCAACCACAAGGGATTGCCCCTACACCATGTTATTTCGTAGGGGTATTCCCCTTGTGGGTACCCTAAAGTTTGGTTTTAATTTATTTCTATTCCTAAATTATTTATGCAGTAAGTTCTTTAACTGCTCTAGGAATAGCTTTTGCCATTTGCATTCGTGTTAATGCATGATTACCTTCTGCTCCAAGAATAACAAACATGTGAATATGAATTCTCTCATCAGCTCCTGAACATTCCATCAAAACAATACCATCTGATGTCATAAACTGCATATTTTTCATTAGTCCTAAAGATAATTGACTAACAGTTTTATGTCCTGTAATAAAAATATCATTAAAAACAGCAACAGCCATATCTAAATCACCTTTAAGATTAGAAGCATCTGATATTAATACCTCTCCAGTTGAATCTAGTATTGCTCCAGCTTTATATCCACCTATCGTTTTTATATCATCTAATAGTGTATCTAACATAATTATATTCCTCTAAATTGATTTAGAAACATTGTACAAAAATAGACTTAAACAATATCTATTATAAATATATATTTTTATTATAATTATTAAATAGTATCATTTTAATCTATCTTATTCACTTTTGACGATTTAATAGAGTTTTAAAAACTCCTGAATAACATAAAAAGAACCAAATACAAGATACTCTTCACTATTCTTTATAGTTCCATTGAATGAGGAATATGGTATATCTAAACTATCTAGTGACTCTTCTATCTTTTTTATAGTTACTGCTCTCTGAGATGGTATTTCTATGATTTCTACCCTTTTAATTTTTGGTTTGAGTATTTCTAAAACAGTTTTATAATCTTTATCATCAAGACTATTATATATTAATACAACCTTTTTGTCTAAAGCGTTATATATTGCTTTACTTGCTAATGGATTATGCCCAACATCTATAATAATATTATCTCGAAATTTATAGAATCTTCCAAAAAGTTCTAAATCTATCAAATCATTAATATTATAATTTACATCTAAAATATTTAATGCTTCTATTGCCACTAAAGCATTATCAATAAGATAATCACTCCACTCTTTATCTTTTAAAACATCTTTTAATTTTTTATATACTATATTATTATTTGGAATAAAATATATATCTGCCTTTTTATCTTTTGCAATATTCTTGGCAATTTGATTTACTTCTGAATGGGTTTGTTTTGCTAATAATACTCTCTTTTGTATACTTCTTATTTTAGTTGATGCAATCTCTTCTATAGTATCACCTAAAAAGGGTTGATGGTCAATACCTATTGGAGTTATAAGAGTTAAAAATTTATCACAAACACTAGTTGCATCAAATTCTCCACCTAATCCAGCCTCTAGGACAATTAAATCAAGATTTTCAAATGCTACAAGTGCTAAAAGAGTTGTATATTCAAAATAACTAAGAGAGTTACTTATCTTCTCTCCTAAAATAAAATATAACTTTTTATGAGCTAAGTTTAAATCATTATCATTAATATCATGCCCATCTATCCATATTCTTTCATTAAATTTTTTAATATGTGGAGATGAAAAATGACCAACTCTTATATTATATTTGGCAAGATGAGCAATAATTCTACCTGTTGAACCTTTTCCATTTGTCCCAACAATATGGACTGTTCTGGGATGTTTAATATGAGGTTCAAGAATAGAATAAGCTAAATGAACTCGATTATAATCTATTTTATCAAAATATAGGGGTTTCTTATTTAAATAGTTATTAAACTGCAAAATCATATAACGCTTTAATCTCTTCTTTCCATATAGTATCATCTATTGTTTCTAAAATTAGAGGTATATCATCCATTCTTTTATCATTCATAATAAAATTAAAAGTGTCCCAGCCAATTTCTCCCATACCTAATGAATGATGTCTATCTACTCTACTTCCTAAAGGTGGTTTAGAGTCATTTATATGCATTCCCATTAAGTATTTAAACCCCACTATAGATTCAAATTCACTCATAGTTTTATCATAAGCTTCTCTACTTCTTAAATCATATCCAGCAGTAAAAGTATGACAAGTATCAAGACATACACCTACACGGCGTTTATTTTCTACTCTATTTATTATATGAGCTAAATGTTCAAATTTATATCCTAGATTAGTTCCTTGACCAGCTGTATTTTCTATTACTAATTTAACATTTAAATCTTTTGTAGCTTCTATCGCAAGATTTAAAGAGGTAGCAATAACATCTAAGCTTATATCTTCAGCTTCTTTTACAAGTTGTTCTCTATTTTCTACTTTCTTTCCTATTTTTGATAAATGGCTACCAGCATGAAAGTTTAATCTATCTAATCCCAATAATCCACATCTTTCAATTTCATCAATAAACGCATCTCTGGATTTTTCTAGTTTTTCTTGTTCGGGATGACCTAAGTTTATAAGATAACTATCATGGGGTAGAATATGTTTTGGTAAAATTCCAGATAATTTTAGATTTTCTTTGAATAGCTGGATTGTTTTTTCATCTAAAGGTTTTGAAGCCCATTGTCTCTGATTCTTAGTAAAAAGAGCAAAAGCTTTAGCTCCTATTTTCATGGCATTTAATGGAGCGTTATACACTCCACCACTAGCACTTACATGAGCACCTACATATTTCATAATTTAGCCTTAGTAATAATTTTTGAAGATTATATCACTAAATAACTATATTAATTGTTTTTTACTATTTTTACTAATTGTCAGATTTGTATCTTTTGTTATGTTGTTTTCAGACTTTGTTGTATTGCTTTCAACCTGAATAATATCATTCTTAACATCATCTGTTAATCTTGATTCATAAATCTCTTCAGCTTTTTCTCTGATTGAGTTATTGAGTTTATCTCTGGCTTCTATGGCTTTATCTCTAGCATCTATGCTATTACTTCTTTTATATATTGAAGATTCTTTTTCATTTGCACTAAGCATACATAATGACGATAATAACAATAAAGTTAATTTTTTCATAATTATCAACACCTTAGCCAAAAACACCCAAAATCATCAAGCCACATCTCCATGAATCATCGAAAATGCTGAAACTCTCCAAATTGCCTCATTAATTAAAATATCATC
>JAMOSL010000048.1 GCA_027063105.1 Campylobacteraceae bacterium | reverse complement strand
TTAAGAGCTGTAAACCTTACTGATGGGCGTTGGAAGCAGTTTTGGGAGGAAGAAATTGCTTAATAATATTTTATTAGGTTATTTTTAGGTTACACCCTTATTGGGTGGTATAAACAATACGAAATATAGTGAAATAGAATCAATAAAAGAAATGATTGAAAATGGTAAAGTTATATTTGAATATAATGAAGAGGCTAGTAAAGTAATAAATACTATTGAATCTTATTTGAATGAATCTATTAGTGTATCTTTAGAAAAATCAAATAATAAGTTAAAAAATAAAATTAGAGAGCTTATTCCCCTAATTAATAAAAATATAAAAAATGAACTTGGTGATTTGATAAATATTATTCAAAAAAGGGTTGGAGGAAATATTGATATAAATTTACCTGAAATAGTATTTATAGATAATAAAATATCTACAAAAAATACTTTTAAGGATATTATATCTAGTAAAACAGAAAAAAAAAGTTACACTAGAGTTAATAATAGTTTTACTAACTGGTTTAATAGTGATTGGGGGATAACAACTGAATATTATGATAAAACAACGCATACAATTAGAAGAAAGGATATTATTAAAAGAATAAATGATAAATTTGAAGAAGTATCAAAAAATATTCAAAAAAATACAGAATATATTTACACAAAAGATATACAAGAAGTAGTAGCTAATTCTATAAAAAATCTAACTATTGAAATAGAAGAGTATAGAGGTGAGATGATAGAGGTTACAAATCAGAGAGAGAGAGATAAAGAAAATATTCAAAATGAGAGATTATTGATTAGGAAGCATTCACAAGATGTAAAAAAACTAATTAAAAGAGCTTCAGATACAAAACAAATATTAACTATAAGGTAATATAATGATTAGTGAGATAGAAGTTTTAAATCTAGCAGAGTATGATATAACTCCTGAATACTTTACGAAACTAAAAGAAAGACATCCATATATTGGAGAAAAACTGATTTTAGATTTAGTTAATGGTATAAATGTTGTGGCTAGGGATTTAAATAATTCTGCAAAAGGTAAAGAAAAAGGCTTATCAAGAGTATGGGATAGGATTAGTGGTAGTTCAAAAAAAAGACAAAATATTATTAATGAAAATGTTATTGAAGGGCTTAATTCTGTCTCTAAATGGTTAATTGAACATAATAAACATATAGGAAGAGTTGACCAAAGAATAAAAGATGTAGCAGATGAACTTTACAATACACAAGATGAGATACTTAAATTTTATAAAGAGTTTAAAGAGGTAGATTTAAAAGTTGAAGTTCTTGAAGAGTTTAGAAAATCTGCTACAAATAGATTTAACACTATTGAAAATAGACTAATAAGAGTAGAAGCTCATCAACATATTGATAGAGAAATAATAAAAATAGGAACATTAAATTTACCAATAGAACTAGAGATTTTTACTATTTTAGATAATCTTGTAAGTGGTGAAGCAGGTTTATACTATTTTCAAGAGGAAAATACAACAGATAAGAAAGAATTTTTAACATATGTTAAAAACAGTATAAAAGATAAATTGGGTAGAAAAGATTTCCAAAAGTTAATAAATCATAAAGAATTAATTCTTGGATTTAATAAACTTGAAGCTATCGAAAAAGAGGCTATAGGATTTATAAGTTCTCAATATAGTACATTTTCATCTGATAGTTCAATGTATGATATTATTGACTTACTAAAAGTTGTATCAAACTCTTCACTTGAAAATGCAGAAAATGAGATAGATAATCATTCAAATATTAGAACATTTGTAACTTTAGAAGAGTTTATAGATGATACTACAAAAGAGCTTTTAACTATTTAAGGATAATATAATGAAAGAGACAAAACTAGGAGTAGTACTTTCAGGTGGAGGTGCAAAAGGTGCTTATGAAGCTGGATTTTTAAGAGCATTAGCAGAGTTTGATATTCAACCAAAAGCTATTGCAGGTACAAGTATAGGAGCTTTAAATGGAGCAATATACTCAGCCAAAAAAGATACTAAAGAGAGTGCTAAACTAATAGAAAAACTATGGAATGATTTGGCTAACTCTACTGTATTGGAAGTTGATAAAACTAAGGCTGTAAAAAATTTAATAGAAGTGTTTATGCACTTTGCCCCCATGCCTATCTCAAAATTAAGTAAAATAGCAATGTTAGTTACAGGAGCAAAGAGTAGCAATAAAGGAATATTGACACAACTACCTATTATAAATAGGCTTGAACTTAATGCACCACTAGAAGAATTAGAAAATGGACTACCTTTTTATATTGGTATGACAAAAGCACAAGGTAATTGGCAAGATTTTGTAAATTTTACTGGTTTTGGAAATGAAGATACTACTTTTAAAAAAATACAAGAGCTTAAAAAAGAGGATATGCATAAAGCTATTATGGCATCAGCTGCATTACCAATACTCTTTGATGGACTTGAAGTTGAGGGCGAAATATATAAAGATGGTTCTCTAAGTTCCACAGATAATGAATGGGGAAATACTCCTGTAAAACCTCTTATAG
>JAMOSL010000047.1 GCA_027063105.1 Campylobacteraceae bacterium | reverse complement strand
TACTGAAGTTAACATAATTGGTCTAAGACGATGACCTGCCCTATTTACCACCTCATCATAATTCTTTGAATTCTTTATAAAATCTAACATAATTAGTCCATCATTTACTACAACACCTGCCAATCCTATAATTCCCATTACCCCAGGCATTGTTAAGTTTAATCCCAAAATTTTTGCTCCTGCTAATGCACCAACTATGGATAAAGGTATAGTAGATATTACAATTAATGGTAATACTAAAGAGTTAAACATCCAAACTAAAGATATAAATATTAGAAATATTGCAATTATTCCTGCTTCACTCATCTCTTTTTGCATCTGTTTATTCTCTTTCTCCTCACCTTTTATAATAACTTTTACACCTGATTTCTCTATATCTTCTAAAATTGGTCTAATTCTTTCCATTACTTCTGTAGATAATACTTTTTTACTATCAACTCTAGCAAATACAGACCTAATTCTTTCACCATCTTCTTTAAATATCTTTACAAAACTTCTACTATAAATAAAATCACATATCTCCGATAATTTTACTAATTGTTTACTATTTAGAACTTCTACAAGAGTATCTTCTATTTTCATATCTTTATCTTTATAGGCACTCTCAACTCTTATTCTTACCAGCCCTGTATCATTAAATGCTTTGGAATACTCTGCTTTTAATAAAGAGCCTCTTAATTGAGACGAGATACTTCTCTCTGTAAATCCTAACTGTTGACCATAATTATTAACTCTTAATTTAACTTCTCTAACACCTTCTTTAGCATTATCTGCTATATCTTCAACACCATCAATTTTTCTAAGTTCTATTTGTAAAGTATTGATAGCTTTTTTTACACTATTAATATCTGTACTTACTAGTCCAATCTCTATATCATGACCTACAATTCCTGTCTGCTGAACGAAAGCATTAAGTTCTTGAAACATTAAAGAGTCATTGGATAATCGTTTATTGAGATATTTATCAATAATTTTTTTCTGAATAATTTTTACAAGTTCTTGTGCTTTATTTTTTCTAATCATATCAGACCCATCATATTCAAGAGAAAAAACTGGATTTATATATCTATCAAATAGATTTTCAGGAGCTTTCTCATGAAGATTAATAAATATTTGAAAGAGATGATTACCTGTCTCAAAACTCTGGTCTGGATTAAATTTCATTCCAATAATTGAAGTTACAGATGCTAATTCAGTATCTGCCAAAGATGATAAAAGTTCTCTCTCTACCTCTATTATTAACTTTTCGGTATCTTCTAGTTTAGAGTTAATATCAACCTTTCCATTTACATATATTTGAGTTGTATCAAATTCTGGAAATAGTTGAAATTTAGTAATAGAAAATATTCCAATAGAAGCTAATAAAATAATAGTCACTAATAAAAAGAGTGAGGTTTTTTTTGTTTTTAAAAGATTTAATAATATATTTTCATAAAATAATATAATTCTATCCCAAATATTACTTCTTTCATGAGTTTTATCAAATTTACCCATAGAAAATAACTCTTTTGCATGAAGAGGCATAAAATAAAAAGCTTCAAAAAGTGAACTGATTAGAAGTATACTAATCATTACAGGTAATACTTTCATAAACATTCCCATCTCTCCACTCATTATTAGTAGTGGTAAAAACGCAAATACAGTTGTTAGCGTAGCAGTTAATACAGCAGGAAACATCTCAACAGCTCCATCAATAGAAGCCTCTCTGATTCCTTTTCCCATCTCTAAATGTCTATAAATATTTTCTGCAACAACAATAGCTTCATCAACTAACATACCTAATGCAATTAATGCACCAAGAAGTGTTAACATATTTAAACTATATCCTAGTGTATCAGCACCTATAATTGTTATCATAAAACTGGTAGGTATCCCAATAGCCACCATCAAAGCAATTCTAAAATTAACACTCATAAACAGTGCAATAAATACAAGAATTAATCCGAAAAGAATATTAGAAGAGACTAAATTAAGCCTATTCTTTATCCATATAGAAGTATCTGTATAAGTGTCAAATGATATATCTGGGTAATCTTTTGCAAACTCTTTTAGCATATCTCTTACTTCTCTACTTAGAGCTATTGCGTTACCCTCTTTAGTCTTATTTAAATTTATTGATATATTCTTCTTTCCATTAAAATGAGATATTTCGTAAGCTTGACTTAATCCATAAGATACATTAGCAACATCTTTCAGTCTAACTCTTTGATTGTTAACAGTCAAAATAATACTCTCTAATGACTCTTTACTTTTTGCCCCATTAATTGTCGAGATATAAAGATGCTTACCTCTCTGCTCTATTGCACCAATTGGAAATATTGAACTGATTGAGCCGATAGCTCCTAACATTGCTCTCATGGATATATTATAAGCTTCCAATCTTTTCTCATCTATTTTAATTAATATTTCATCATCACTATCCCCACGAATAGCAATATTACTAAGATTTTTAAACTCTGTTAATTTACTCTTTAATTTATCAGCAATATCTAGTAACTCTTTAGTTGGTCTATCTGCCGATATAGCTAAAAGAAGCAAAGGATAGTCATGTTGTGCAATTTTAGCTATTGGTTCATTCATGTCTGATGGTATATCTCGCCTTATATTAGAGATAACATCTTTCACATCACTCAAAACCAACTGATTATCACTATTTGATTTAATATCTGCTTGAATAAAAAAAGAACCATTTTGAATAGTTGTCTCAATACTATCTATCTCACTAATACTTTTAATATCATCTTCTATACTCTTTACAACCATCTTATCAAGAGTATCTGCACTAGCTCCAGCATATCCACCTGTAATTGTTATTTGGTCTAATGAAGAAGGAGGGAATATCTCTTTAGGAATGTTTTGATATGAAAAGATTGAAAGAATAAAAATAAAAATAAAAATAATATGATTTATTATTGGTTTATCAACAGAAAATGAAACAAAAGACTTAATCACAAATCATCCTCCACCTACAAAATCCAATAACTCTATAATATCACTATCTTTTAATATACAACTATTCCAATTATCTTTTTTAACAATCTCCATATTCACAGCACTAGCCATAACTTTGTCTCTAATACCCAAATTATTTATAAGCTCATCAAGTGTCAAACTATCCTGATACTCTTTAATTTCACCATTTACTTTTATTTGCATAATCTTCCTTTTTTTAATATATCAAATATTCAAAATTATATCCAATATAATTAAAATATTAGAATTTGGATTATATTAGATAAAAAGCCTTGTATAGTATGTTGATTTATTTGCATACAATAAGTATCATTGGCTTAAAAAGTTAATCATGAAAAATCAAAAAAATATTTTACTTTTATTTGGTAATAATATCTCTAAATTAAGAAAAGAGAGAAGTTTATCACAAGAAGCATTAGCCCAAAAGTCAGACTTACACAGGACATATATAGGTATGATAGAACGAGCCGAAAGAAATATCACACTCACCAACATAGAAAAATTAGCAAAAGGATTGGAGGTATCAATAGATGAGCTTTTCAGGTTTTGAAAATGAAAATAAGATTATAGAAGCACTTAATGGTAAAGAATTTAATGAGCTAAATAGTAATTTACAGCAATTAATTAAAGATAGTTTTAGCAGTTATCATGGAAATATAGAAGCTATCAAACAAGCAGGGCAAAATAAAAGTGATTTAAAAATTATAATTGGCAATGAGTCTCATACCTACTCTATCAAAAAAGGTACAGGAAATAGCATACATCAAGAACCAATTGAACCTTTTTTAGAGTTTTTAGCTCAAAATTATGGCATTGATGAAGAGATAAAAGATAATTTGAGGCTTTTTATTTGGGGAGATAATACACTTGATGGAAAAGGTAATATATCTGATAGATTATCTGCTCCTCAATTCAAAAAGGCATATCCTCAAATTATTGATGCAATTCAAAACGCCTTTAATCATATTAAAACATCACTGATAAAAATTTTTGATAGAGGGTGTACAATCCAACTCTTCGGCTGAATATGTCTATTATGGTACAGTAGAAGATGGTGTTTGTTGCAAGAGTGATAAAATTGTAGAATGGATTGCAAATAATAATTCAAAAGGTGCTATCTCTATTGGAAAACTCACTTTTCAAGCATGGAATAGGAATATCAATGGTGGTGATAAATCAGAGAAAAAAAGAGGTGTTATTCAACTTAAATGGGGTTCTATCAAAGATGATATAGTGATGATTGCAAATGAAAAATAAAGGTACAAAAGAGGGAACAATCCAAGAGATTGAATTTGTAAAGATACTTAATCAAAAAGAAGACTTAAGTTATTGGAACACTTTATCACTAGACCCAATAAATCATTATACTATTAGAGTTATCTCTAAAAAATATGGACAACTAAATGAGTCCAAAATATTACCAAAAGTTGATGCTTTTATCGCCAGAGGTAATATTGATAGTGATTATCTAAAGTCAAAAGAATATTTTTTAGATGAAAATGATATTGAAAAATTCAACCTAGAACCTATTGCCAATAGTGGCATCTCTATCAAAAGAGCCGACTCTAAACAGTATCAGATTATAAAGATGAGTCCCTCAACATTTAAAAAGCTTTTTAACTCAAATATCTTAGCAAGTGGAGCATCTATCTATTGTACTAAAGAGGCTGAATTTATAAAAAACGATGAGCTTTTAAAAGGTTGGGATATTTCCAATAGTGATTTTATAAATTATTTCAATCAAGAATTAGATTTAAATCTTTTATCTATTACAGACGCTACAAGTAAAAAGAGTTTAGGACTTATCAAGAAGTTTTCTAATGCAAAAATAGCAGAGATTATAAATAACAACAGACAAATATCTGATTTTATCTTTTTTGGCATAGGCAATTTTGAAGAGCCTTTTACTGCCCATTGGTTATTTGAGCATGGAGAGTTTAAGGCTAATTACATAATCCCATTTACTGTGACCACTGGTTCTGGTCGGAGTAAAGGGGTTTATACTTTGGTTTTGAAGCCGAAGAGGTAACTTATTTTATCTACTTTATTCTTTTTCTATATTTATCTAAATAAGCATTAGTTTTTTTCTTTCTTTTAATTGATTCTTTACATTCAAGAAAAAACCATGATAAAGAAAAAAATGTCATCAATATCATAATAGTGAATATCCAATTTACATAAAGATTTGTTTTTGCTTTCATATAAATTTTCTTACTCTCTTTTGAGTTAAATATATTAAAATTCACATCCTTATCCTGATATGGTTTTAATATGTTAAACATAGTTTTATTATATTCCGACAGTGAATTATTTATATCTAGGATATTTTCTTTTTTAGAATAAATTAATAAAGTTTTAGCATGATCTATATTAAGTTTATTTATGTAAGATAATAAAGAAAATAATAAAATTATCATTAAAGTTATAACACTAAAATATACCTTCCAAATACTTAATAATTTTTTTCTATCTATATCATCTGACTTCCAAAAAAAATAACTTAAAGAGAGTGTCATAAAAAATATTAATGACCAAAAAAATATATTCATGAGAGTTATATATCCTATATTTAACCCTAAAGAGAATAGAATAATAATTAGTGAGAAAAGTCCAAGTTCTTTCCATATATCAATTTTTTTTATTTTCATATAAATTCTTTTTAAATAAAGTAAGATTAAAAATCATTTACTATTGATTCAGCCAATAATCTAACAACAGGCACACTAACACTATTCCCAATCTGCTTATAACTCTGAGCCTTATTATGCTCTATTTTATAACTATCAGGAAATCCTTGAATTCTCAAACACTCTCGCGTAGTAAGTTTTCTCATTTGATTAACCAATACGGGTACATTATTACCACCCGTTCCCATTTTGGCTGTTAAAGTTGGAGATAGACTATCATACCTAAAAGTTGTTCTTGATTTTCGTATCTCATAGGCTAAGAGTAGAGGATTGTCTTTTATTTTGTTGTATTTTTTATGTTCTTTTAGATTGTGTCTTACATTGAATTTGGCAATATCTGATATTTCAGAACCTATGGGATTTGGGTCTAATATACTGTTTAAATCTACTTTTTTATCTAATTTATTAGGGAATTTAAAATCTACTTCTTTATCTTTGAAACCTATAATATAAATGCGTTCTCTGTTTTGTGGTACGCCGTAGTCTTTGGAGTTTAGGACTTGATAGAATACTTTATAATCTAGCTTTTGTTCTAATGTATCTATAATGACTTTGAGGGTATTTCCTTTATCGTGATTGACTAAGCCTTTTACATTTTCAAGTATAAAAGCTTGGGGTTGCTTGGCTTGGATAATTCTCTCTATATCAAAAAATAGCGTTCCTCTTGTATCACAAAATCCTTTTCTTTGTCCTGCTATGCTAAAAGGTTGGCAAGGGAAACCTGCACATAAAATATCAAAATCAGGCATATCAGAGGGTTTTAGTTTGGAGACATCACAAAGGGGATAATCTCCAAAGTTTGATTCATAAGTGCTACATGCGTGTTTGTCTATTTCAGCAGAGAAAACACATTTTGTACCCACTGACTCAAAGGCTAATCTAAATCCACCAATACCTGCAAAGAGGTCAATAAATTTTAGCATTTGGCTCTCTTTTTTAGCTCTATGGGTTCTAGGTTTAGACCTTTTAGGAGATGTACTATCGTATCCACATTGAAGGCATTTCCTACCATCTTATAACGCTGGGCGTTGCTACAAGAGCTTGTATAGTTATCAGGGATTTTTTGTAGGCGTTCGGACTCTAGGGGGGTGATTTTACGAATACGACTACCATCAAATATTTTAGTAGTATCGGCACGAGCTAAGATAGTTGGGGATTTACTTTTGAGTGAATAGACGCGTCTTTGTCTTTCGTGGTCATTGATGATAGTTTTGGGAACATCAAAGAGTTTAATAATTCCATCTTTGGTTGCTAATTTATCAGATGTAATATTTTCTTCTATAAACTTATCTAGTCCAACTTTATTAAAGAAATATTTTTCATCAACACTCTTATCTATAATTGTTTCAAGTACCTCTTTATGATGATTTTGTGGAATTTTAGGGAAATTTATATTTGTCCAATAGTATCTTGGTCGTGATTGTGCTGAAAAAAGTGAAGAATTTAGTGCAATAAAATCAATACCTACTATTTCACTCATTAGATTACCCCATTTATTTTTAACATTTTCTAATAAAAAATATTTGGGTTTGAGTTCTTTATAGAGGCGAATATATTCATAAAATAGTCTTGATTTCTCACCTTTTAGACCTAAACCATTTTGAGCATTACTCAAATCTTGACAAGGACTCCCACCGATAAGTAAATCTATTTCAGGTAAATCAGAAGACTTTATATCTCTAATATCACCTAAATGAATAATATCAGAATAGTTCTCTTTTGAGATTTGTATTGCAAATTTATCTATTTCACTTGCATAATAGTTTGTAATGGGAATATTTAATTTTTCTAGTGCTATCCTTGCACATGATATGCCATCAAATAGGCTTAGTATGTTCACTTACTTTTTCAACCATATCATCTTAAATTTATCTCCCATAATTGTAGGAGCTATAAGAGTTTTGACTTTATCTACTTCTCTAAGATATATCTCTTTGGTTGTCTGCTTTGCAAAATCTTCTAACATATCAATTAGTCCAAATCTAATTAATGCTCTTGCTTGTGTTTCGTATATTTCAGTTTTAAAATTGGCTTGGCTGAATGCGTCCATTACCTGCTCAAAGTTAACATCATAAGTTATATCACTCTCTTTAAATAAATCTTGTAAAATTACCTCTTCATCGAAAAGTGGAAAAGTTTGATGCTCTTTGTAGACTCTTATTGAAAAATCATTTCTAACATATTTCTCACCATAATCAAATGATACAAAATCGCAATTATCAAATGCTCTATCTATCTCATTTGCAAAATCTTCATATCCAACTGCTACTTCACCTTTTACTTGTCTATATTTTGATACTTTATTTAAAATATCTTTATCTGCTTCAATCCACTCTATTTTATCATCTTTAACAATTGCCATATTCCCATCTTTGATAAGCTCACAAGGAAAGGCATCGAATATTTCATTAGAGACAACGAAAGCATAATTACACTTTAGTTCTTCAACTGATTTTACAAATTCAATCTTAACATCATCTCCGAATCTATTCCTAAAATATTCTCTTTGTATC
>JAMOSL010000046.1 GCA_027063105.1 Campylobacteraceae bacterium | reverse complement strand
CTTTGTATCTTTTGGACTGCTTCTTGTCGTTCTACAATAGCGAATCTCATACTATTAATTAGAGAACTATCACAAGTGTAAATCCACTGTATCATATCACCTAATAGATAACCTCTATGACCTCCTATTTCGACTAATAAAGCATCTCTTGGAACACTCTCTTTAAGCATATAATTTGCTATACTTGCACCGAAGAATGGACTTGTACTTACAGCTGTATAAAAATCTCCACCTTTTCCAATATCTCTAAAGGTTTTATAATATCCATTATCACCATATAACCAATCATTCATATATTCACTAAATTGCACTATTCACCTTTATATACATATTTAAAAGCTGGATTTGCTTATCTATTTTATGTATCTCTTGGTCTAATTTTTTAATATCCATAGAATTTTTCATAATCTCAACATCATAAGCTGTTTTTTCACCTGCTTTGGCTAAATTACTTGTAACACGGTATAAGCGTTTATAAAGCTCGGCATCTTTTTTATCTAATTCTATTTTTTTATCTATTATCTCTAAGCTTTTAATAATTAAATCATACTCTAAATCTACACTTCGTTTGCTGTCCATTTCCTCATTACTAGCCTCTAAAAATGCTACTTTCCCACTTTCGACATCATCTATAGAATTAATATTGATTGGCATACTAACACTTACACCATAAGAGAAGTATTCGTCTTTTATATTTGGATTTTGAAATAGTGGATTACTATCTCCTCCATTATATTGACCTTGTAAAGATACTTCTGGAAGATACTTTGTCCATATCATTTTAGATAATAACTCTTTTTCATCTCGTCTTAATCTCTTAATCTTAAGCTCCAAATTGTCTTTTTTATACTTATCTTTATTTAGCAACTTTAGATTAGGCACAACAAAACTTTTAGGATTTTTATCACTTAAACTAGCAAAGCTACTTAAAAGTTTTTCCATCTCCATTTGTAATACTAATCTAGCAGTCTCATCTGAATTTCTTTTAATAATGGCTTGATCTAAGAAACTACTATCAAGAATACCTGCCTCATAACTATCAGCCTTTAACTTAATATCTATCTCATCATTCCGAATAAGTAAAAGAGTCTTTTTATCTTTGAGAGCCAACTGTTTAATTCCAAATAATATATTGACAGCCTCTCCAACCATTTTTCGTCGTGCTATCTCAATATCCAATCCATTTGCATCCTTTAAAGTACCTGCATACTTCACGCTCCAAAAGATACCACCTGATTTAAATATAGGTTGGTCAATAATAACGGAATAACTGCCTGTAGAAACTCTATCATCTACAAATTGTTCTGTGTAATTTTTTAAATACCTGAGTCTTAAAGGATTAATCCAAACTTTCTCTAACTTATTACTTTCAAGTTCATTTATTTTATCTTTGTAATTAAAAACATCTCTCTTGGTAGGAGATAATATATCTCCTAGTTCACTACCAAAAAGAGATAAGCTAAATAGCAGATAAAGCTTTATCAAAGCGTTTAAACCCTTCATCTATTTCATCTTTCCTAATTGTAATACTTGGTAAAAATCTAACTGTATTTCGTCCTGCCTTGAGTATTAGTAAATGATTATCAATTGACAATTTCATAATTTTAGCTAAAACTTCATCATCTTTAACTCTTAATCCACGCATAAATCCTATACCAACTGATTCACTAAATAGATTTTTATGTGCATCTGCAATATTATCTACTTTATCACCAAAGTATTTAACTCTTTCGTCAATATCTCCACTATCTTTTAAATTACTTAATATATTTAATACAGTAATTCCTGCTCTGGAACTAAGGTAATTCCCACCAAAAGTGCTTCCATGGTCACCTGGAATAAATAAATCTTTAAGAAAAGTCATTACAGCTCCAATAGGAACACCACCACCTAAACCTTTAGCTAAAGAGATAATATCTGGAGTAATACCATATAAATTAGAAGCTAAAAACTCACCCGTACGATAAACTCCACTCTGAACCTCATCAATAATTAATAAAATATCATGTTTTTTTAAATATTTTGCTAAATCTCTAACCTCTTCTCTATCAAAGGACTCAACGCCACCTTCCCCTTGTACAAGCTCAAGCATAACTGCAACGGTCTCATCATCAATAGCTTTGTAAATATCTTTAATCTGTTTTACATATCCAAACCCATCAGGATAAGGAGAGAAGTTATCATTATGAAAACTCTCTTGACCAGTAGCTTTAACTGTAGTAATAGTACGACCATGAAAAGAATGCTCAAGAGTGATAACCTTATATCTTTTTTTATCTCCTAATGAACCATATTTACGAGCTAATTTAATAGCTCCCTCATTAGCCTCTGCTCCACTATTAGCAAAGAATATACCCATATCAAAGCCACTAAGTTCAACAATCTTCTTAGCTAACATAACTTGAGGTTCTATAACTTGCAAGTTAGATATATGAATAATCTTCTTAGCCTGTTCACATAAAGCATTAGTAAGTTCATCATTAGCGTGACCAACAGAATTAACGCCAATTCCACTAGCAAAATCAATATAATCTTCACCATCAGAATAAAGAGTTGATGAGATACCATGTGAAAAATTTATATAACTTTTAGCATAAGTATTTAATATATGATTTTTATCAAGCTCAATTAAATTCACTTCTCGACCTCATTTTTAACAACACTTTCTGTCTCTGGTTTCATTGCAGGGAATAATAATACATCTCTAATAGAGTGTTGGTTAGTTAACAGCATAACCAATCTATCAATACCAATACCCTCCCCTGCAGTAGGTGTCATACCATAACTTAAAGCTCTAACAAAATCCATATCCATATGCATAGCCTCATCATCTGTATCTTTTGCTGAAACCTGTTCTTTGAATCTCTCATATTGGTCTATAGGATCATTTAACTCACTAAAAGCATTTGCAATCTCACGACCAGCAATAAACAGTTCAAATCTTTCTGTAATCTCTGGATTTGTATCACTTCGTCTTGCCAATGGACTAATTTCAACAGGATAATCTGTAATAAAAGTGGGGTTAATAAGCTTAGCTTCAACAAATTCATCAAAGAGTTCACCTTGCAGTTGACCTAAATTCAGATTTTCTTTTACTGCTATATGTTTCTCTTTTAAATATTCATATATTTTATTTATATCAGAAGTTATATCAGAAGGGACTCCTCCAATAGTTGTTAAACTTTCTACTAATGCCACCTCTTGAAAATTATCAAAATTAATCTCTAAATCTCCGTAAGGCAAAATAGATGGAAGTTCAAGATGAGTTATAAGATACTTTAAATAGTCTTTTGTAATATCAATTAAATCTCTATAATTTTTATATGCCCAATAAAACTCTATAGATGTAAATTCTGGATTATGTGTAGCATCCATTCCTTCATTTCTAAAGTTTCTATTTATTTCAAAGACAGCTTCAAATCCACCAACAACTAATCTTTTAAGATAAAGTTCTGGAGCAACTCTAAGGTATCTATCAACACCTAAAGAGTTATGATGAGTTACAAAAGGCTTAGCATTAGCTCCACCTAAAATAGGATGCATCATTGGAGTTTCAACTTCTAAAAATCCTTTATCTTCAAAGAATCTTCTAGTAAGACTTATAATTTTACTTCGTGTATAAAATGTCTCTTTAATCTCTGGATTTACAATCATATCTAAATATCTTTGACGATATCTAAGCTCTTTATCTTGTAACCCATGAAATTTTTCTGGAAGTGGAGATATAGCTTTAGTAACTATTTCAAATCTTTTACAATGAAGAGTAAGCTCACCTGTACCTGTTACAAATGGATAACCCTCTGCTAAAACAATATCACCAACTTCAATTAATTTTTTAACTTTATTGTAATATCCTTCTGGCAGTTCATCTCTGTTATAATAAATCTGAACCAATCCACTGCTATCTTCTAGTTTTGCAAATGCTGCTTTACCCATTATTCTAACAAATTTAAGTCTTCCTGTTAATCTACAAGTTTTTGTATCATCTTTTTTCTCATCACTATCTAAATCTTTAAGATAGGCAAACTCTTCTAAAAATTCTTTAGATGGCATACCTTTTTTAATTGTATTAGGATAAGGATTAAAACCCTCTGCTCTTAGTTTCTCTGTTTTCTTTATTCTCTCTTGGACATACTGATTATCAAATATCAAATTCACTCCTGTATTATATTTTTTTCTTTTGACACTCTTTACAAATACCCATAATATTCATATTGTGTCCTGTCATTTTAAAATCAAATTTTTTAGCTATAAGTTCTTGTTGCAACTCAATTGTCTCATCAAGAAATTCTATTAATTTGGCACACTCTATACAAACAAGATGATCATGGTGTGCTTTAACTCCAATCTCATACTTTTTACCCTTTGCTCCAAAAGATATAGAATCCACTATTTTAGACTCTTCTAAAAGTCCTAAAGTTCTATATATAGTAGCAATTCCAATGGTAAGCTTTGGATAATCTTTTTTGATAATAGAGAGAAGCTCTTCCGGCGTAAAATGTCCAGTATTACTATATAAAGTTTTTAAAATTATATCTCTTTGTTTTGTAAATTTAAGTCCATTATCTTTTAATATCTGTTTAAAACTTATTAAAAGTGTTTCATAATCTATCATTTTTTATACTTTCTTGAAATCTATATTGATTAAAAAAGCACCTGACTCTTTTAAATATGGATATAATTTACTATCTTTAACATATTTACCTAAATTCTCTTGTACAAGTGTTACATTTGATAAAGCTACTATTATCAGTGAAAAAATTAAGAAATATTTACCTCCACCAATAATAAAACCAAAAATACGATTTATAAATCCTAATCCACTCATCTCACTTAATTTAGAGAACATTGAACCTAAAAGAATAGATGCAATCCAAATAATAGATAAGACTGATACGAAGGCAATAAGCTTTAGTGTAGCTTCATTATCTATTTTAAAAAAATTCTCGTATAAAAAGATTGAAACATCATCTGCTAATCTTGATGCAATGTATGCCCCACCTATGATTCCAATAAGTCCAAAAAACTCTTTAATTGCACCATTCAAAAAACCTTTAAATGCTAAAATTAAAATAATTCCACCTATAATAGCATCAAAATAGTTTAGTGTAGAAATATCCATATTATCTAAACTCCATATAATTTTTTTAGTTGTTCTCTCATCTCATCAGGTCTATTAGCATACTGTATAGCAACCTCTTTTGATACTTTTTTATCTGCATAAAAAGCAAGAATAGCTTGTGTCTGTGTCTGCATTCCAGAATCACCTTGACCAATTTGCATTTGAGAATAGATATGATGCATTTTTTCATCTCTAATTAAAGCACCTAAGGCATTATTTTTTACCATAATTTCAGCAGCAGCAACCCGTCCACCACCAAGTTTTGGTAAAAGCATTTGAGATATAACAGCAACAAGTGAATTTGCAATCATTGCTCTAATTGCAGGTTGTTCATCACCACTAAATACATCAATAATACGACCAATTGTACCAGCTGCTGAAGAGGTATGAAGAGTTCCAAAAACCAAGTGACCAGTTTCTGCCATTGTAAGACCTGCTTCAACAGTTACTCTATCTCTCATTTCCCCAATAATTACAATATCTGGATCTTGACGCAATGCACCTTTCATCGCAGCTGCAAAACTATTTGTATCTGGTCCAACATTTCTATGAGAAAATAGAGACTTCACATTTTGATGAATAAACTCAACAGGATCTTCAACTGTTAGAATATGTTTATACTCAGTAATATTTATCTCATTAATCATAGCTGCCAAAGTTGTTGATTTTCCTGAACCAGTAGGACCTGTTACAAGAATCATTCCCTTTTCTCTTTTAATTAGTTTTCTGTAAAGAGGAGGTGAACCTAAATCATCCATTGATGGAATACCAACTGGAATAATCCTAAACGCTGCAGCTACATCACCCATAACTCTATAATAGTTACCTCTAAATCGTGCCATACCTGGAACTTCAATAGCAAAGTCAAGCTCATTTGTCTCTTCAAACTCTTGTTTCTGCTTCTCTGTTAGAACTGAATAACACATCTCTTCTGTTATCTCACCATCCATAACAGGAAGATTAACTCTTTTAAGTTTTCCAGATAATCTAATTTGAGGTTCACTACGACTTACAATATGCAAATCCGATGCACCATGAGTTACAACACTCTGTAATAATTTTTTAATATTAAACGGAGATTCGTTCTCTTCTTCAGCCATTTTCTATCCTTTATTTGATTATATTTGTTAGATTTTCTATCTGTTCTACTCTATAATAGCAGGTACTATAAAAAAATCATCTTCTGATATTGGAGCATTCTTTAAAATATCTAATGCTACATCTTGATTTGAAACTGGAATATCTTCTCTCATAGGTGTACCACCATCAAGTATTGAAAAAGAAGCATCTAAAGAAGTCGTATCAAGTTCGGATAGATTATCAACAAATGATACAATCTCTGATAGTTGAGATATAACCTCATCTTTTTTATCTTCACTGATATAAAGATGTGAAAGTCTCTCTAGTTTTTCTAAAATAGTATTATCTATCTGCACAGTAATCCTTTATCATATTGCTATTTTGATTATTATATATCAAAGTAGATTAAAAACTAAGCTATATTAGTGTATTTTATTTTTTAAATTTATATAAAGTGAGAAATTAATGAATAAATTACTATGTGCGAACGATATTGATTCAAAAGAGGGAATAATATGCAATTAATAGACCTTTTTATGAAGCTATTGAGCTATGAGAGTGTTACACCTGATGATGCTGGTTCATTGGATTTTATTAGAGAATATTTAAAAGATTATAATGCTATTTGGAAAAATGAGCATGGTGTAAAAAATTTATTCTTATATAAGAAATTTGGTGATGGAGAACATTTATGTTTTGCTGGGCATGTTGATGTTGTTCCAGCTGGAGATGGTTGGAAAACTAATCCTTTTGTTCCTGTTTTAGAGAATGGAGTAATAACAGCTAGAGGCACACAAGATATGAAAAGTGGAGTGAGTGCTTTTGTTCAAGCTCTTAAAGAAACTGAAAACTTTAATGGTACACTATCTATTCTTTTAACGAGTGATGAAGAGGGTGATGCTACTTATGGAACTCAAATTATGCTGAAACACCTAAAAGAGATAGATTTTTTACCAGATTCTTGTATTGTGGCCGAACCAACTTGTGAAACTATTTTTGGAGATGCAATTAAAGTTGGACGAAGAGGTTCAGTTAATGGATTAATAGAAGTTTATGGGAAACAAGGTCATGCTGCATATCCAGAAAAAGCAATTAATCCAATTCATCAAATATCTAAAATATTGCCAAATATGGCAGGAATAAATCTTGATAATGGTGATGAATATTTTTCTCCAAGTCAATTTGTAGTAACGGATAT
>JAMOSL010000045.1 GCA_027063105.1 Campylobacteraceae bacterium | reverse complement strand
TAGTTTATATTTTATTGCTACACATGCACTCTCTTCTGCAGGAATGTTTTTAATGATAGGTTTAATATATAAAAGAGCTAAAACTTTAAATATAGATTCTTTAGGTGGAATAGCCTCTCAAGCTCCAAAATTTGCATTCTTTTTTGTATTTTTTTCTTTAAGTACAGCAGGTTTACCATCAACAGGTGGATTTGTTTCAGAACTCTTAATTATCATTGGTGCATTTAAAAGTAATATTTGGTTTGGAGTTTTTACAGCTACTACTATGCTTCTGGCTATGCTATATATATTCTGGATGTTACAGAGAGTGATATTTGGAGAAAGTTCTGTTAATACACAAGGTTTTGTAGATTTATCAAAACGAGAGATTATAATGCTATTACCTATAATGCTATTACTTCTAATTACAGGATTAGCTCCATCTCTATTTATTCCATCATTTGAACCTCAATTAACTACAATGTTGACTTGGATACTAGATGGTACAGCATCAACTACTTTAGGAGGTATATAATGTTAGAACAAATTTATCTTGTGCTTCCGATGAGCATAGTTGTTATTACAGCTTTTATTTTAATGCTTTTAAGTAATTATAAGTCTGTAGATTTGAAGAAATTAAATTTATTTGCAGTATTCTTTTTAGTAATATCTCTAGCAATTGTTATTCTTCAATATGGTACTATCCATCAAGCTTATTTGTTTGAAGATATTATAGGACAAATATTTATTGTTGATGATTTTGCTCTTCTTTTTGATGGTATGTTTATCAGTGGTACTATTTTTACATTACTAATTAATACAGATTATTTTAAGAGTAGAAATTATTTCAATGGTGAATACTTTGCTCTTCTTTTATTTGCACTATTCGGTATGATATTATTGGCACATGCTCATGAATTAATGACAGCTTTTATTGCTTTAGAGATAGCTTCATTAAGTATATATGCTTTAGTAGGTTATCATAAAAGTAATCATATAAGTAGCGAAGCTATGATGAAATATTTAATATTAGGTTCTTTAACAAGTTCGATGTTTGTATTAGGTACAGCTCTTATATATGGTCAAGTTTCATCTACAACGCTAACAGATATAGCTCAATATACAAATAATCATGGAATTGAGGATTTAACCCTTTTAATAGTTGGTGCATCTCTAATTATGATAACAATTTTCTTCAAAATAGGTGTAGTGCCTTTTCACTCTTGGGTAATTGATGTATATCATGGTTCACCATTTCCTATAACTATGTTTATGGCATCTACATTTAAAATTGCAGTTTTTGCTATTCTTCTCCGTCTTTATGTTGTTGATCTTGTATCTCTTCATGGCTTTTGGACTCCTATTTTACAAGGTGTTACTATATTAACTCTTTTGGGTGGTTCATTATTAGCAATTACTCAAACTTCAATTAAAAGAATGTTAGCAGCATCAAGTATTGTTCACAGTGGATATATGCTAATTGCTATAACATCAATAGGATTAGGTTCAGATATTGCTAGTGGAGCAGTTATGTTTTATCTTATTACATATTTTTTAAGTTCTGTTGGTGCATTTGGAATATTAAGTTATATATCTGCAGAAAGTAACAAAAATTTAACATATAATGATTTTAAAGGTTTTTCTGAACGAAGACCATATTTAGCAATTTTAATGTCTATATTTATGTTATCCCTTGCAGGTTTCCCTTCAACAATTGGATTTATGGGTAAATTTTATATTTTCACTTCAGCAGTTGAATCCGAACAGTTTTTATTGGCAGGTATCGGAATAGTTATGGCATTCATATCAGTCTATTATTATTTCAAATTGATTGTAATGATGTATTTTTATCCAACAGATGAACAACAAAAAAAGTTAAGATACACTTTCAGTAGTGCGTTAATTATATTAATGGCAATACTAATTATTTGGGGTGGAATAGGTACGAGCCTTATATCCTTTGCACCAAGTGCAGATGGTTTTATAGATATAGCACAACATGCAATAGAGACTTTAGAGTAATAAGAATGAAATTTAATTTAATTAGTAGATATAAAAATGGATTGATGAAAAATGAGAACTTTAAATTAACAAATGGTTCTATATTTATTTTATTTGTATTTATTATATTTCTTATTACCATTATAGGAAGTGCTGTTCATATACAAGAGAAAACTGTTAAATCAGTCTCGACAGAGTTTGGATATGAATGTATTAATTTATTAAAGCAATCAGATGGGATTGAAAAGTATCTGAATAGAGATATAGAAGATGATATTTATGGTGTACATTATAGATATAAAAGATGGTATATAGATGAGTTTAATAGAGATAATCAATATAGTAATTATCAAAGAGATTTTGGGCTAGATAAAAGATGTAAAGAGTTAGCAACTTTATATGTAGGGCTTATAAAAAGTAATGAGTTTAAAGATAAACTAATATTAATAGATACTTTAAAAAAATTAAAATCAAATACAACATCTAAAATCAAAAGGCAACGAACTGTTAGCTCAAGAACTATATAAATATAGAGATAACCATTGACAAATCTGTTTTTTTAATATATAATGATTTAAAAAGAAAAGTTAAAAGATGAATCAAGAAATTAATCCACTTTTAGCAAAAGTAAAGCCTGAAA
>JAMOSL010000044.1 GCA_027063105.1 Campylobacteraceae bacterium | reverse complement strand
TACACCTACAAGCTCTTGTGTTAAATTATCTTTTCCTATAAAACCTTCATTAATTCTATTTTGTGTTTGCTCTCGTAAGTTATTATGAATACCTGCTATTAAAATAATAAGCTTATAACCTACATCTGCTGATTTATTAATTAAAGATATATAATTAGCCGTTTTACCTGACTGAACATATCCCATAACTAAACCTTTTTTTATCCATTGACCTCCACGATGAGGGTTTTCTAAATAATCTAATATTTTTTCATTTTTTTCAAAAATATTATTAACAACTGTTGTTGGATAACCTTCGTTATTTAATAGATGATGCTTATATCTCTCTTCATAATATCTACTTCTATCTTTAATTGTATATAACCAAGGTTTCCAACCTTTCTTAACGACTTCTGTACCTAAGGGAATAGAAATTTGATTTTCTGATATTATCTCTTTTATCAAAATTTCTTGCTCCTTGGCTTCTAGCTGACAACCTGAAACCATCTCCAATAAAGGTATTTTCTCTTCTATTTGTTCTTGTGTAAGTATCTCTTTTGTATTTAAAACTAAAGTTTTTATTTGATTTTTAATAATATTAAAACAATTCATTCTCTATATCTCCCTATTAATATATTTTGTAAAAAATTCATTCCACTCTTTAGTGTATTTATTAAATGGCTCAATATATTTAAGCTCTTCTATATTATCTATAGAAAGCATTCCTTTGTTATACAACATAATTGCCATCTCTTCTAGTTCTATATCAGATATAGAAATTTTATTAACCTCTTTTGGATTATTTGTTCCTAAATCTGAATATAACGAATCTTTTGGAAAAAAATTACCTACAAGCTGTAAAATACTATTAAATTCATTTTGCTGTTCATCGCTTAATTTTTCATTAAATTGTTTTATAAAAGGATGTTCTTTATTTATGGAATAGTTTATTTTACCCCTTGCACTATGTCTTTCCCAAAATGCACTATTATATATACTGCTTTTATGTCCTCTTGCCCTATATACTCTTGTAGATGTACCAGCTATTTTTTCTATTATCTTTTTTAGTCTTTCTCTGATTATTGATGGAGGGAATGCATTTGATTTTTTAACATCTATTTTCCATAAATCATCTAAACTATTTGGTAAATCAATTTGAATTCTTGCTAATTTATACATCTCTGATTGAGCTATTATTCTAAACCAAGTACCTGAAACTAATAGTCTTTTGTTTCTATAAACATAAAATCCCTGATTTTTTAAATAGCCACCTTCTCCTGCATAGTAATCATAATCTTGTACAGATATTTTTGAATAGTGGGGCAGTATATAAGGTTTGATAAATATTTTACTATTTGCAATCTGTATAGTTTCTTCAGAAAGTTCTTGCGTTGCTGGATGTATAGAATGAAAAGGATCGAAAGATTTCAATTGTTCATCATTAATAAAAATATTTATTTTCTTTTTACCTTTTAAATATCTATGAAATACTAACTCTAAATGTTTTTGAACAATACTTATCTTTTCATATATAATATCTTCGGTAAGAGATAAAAGTGTATTATCAATAATTCTATCTGCATCTTCCCATAATACTAATGTTCCATTATTATTTAATAGGTCTATTTTGTAAATATTATTTATATCTTCATCATTTAATATTTGCAATGACCAATCTTCTGTTTGTGCTACAAAGTCTAAGTCCCATTGTGTAGCTGATTTATTTAAATTAATAGAAGATACTACAGTTAATTTTCTACATTGTGAAAAAGAAGCTGTTTTTAGACCAAGACCAAAACGACCTAAATCATTTTTATCTCTATCATCTAAAGGATTTTTATTTCCAGGTCTCATAGCTTCAATTAATTCATTTCCTGTCATACCAGTACCATCATCAATTATTGCTATTGATAATTTCTTACTATAAAAATCAAAATAAATCTTAATATTTTTGGCATTAGCAGTAATACTATTATCTATAATATCTGCTATTGCACTTTCAAATGAATAACCTATATCTCTAAGAGACTCTATAAGAGATGAAGCTTTTGGTAATAATTGAATTGATTTAATAAAAATCACCTTTAAAATATTTAAATTAATTATACCTTTATTGTAATATAAAAAGCATTAATTTATACTTTAGATTATATCTAAGAATTAAAATATAAATAATCTCCAAAGGGGGCAACCAACAAGGGATTGCTCCTACATAATGCGTGAGGTACCCTAAAGTTTGGTTTTAATTTACTTCTACTCCTAACTCTTTAATACTCTATGGTAATCCATTTAGATTTAACTTATAGATTAATCTTATCGTAACTATCCTCATGCTATTTTACTTGATAGATATAAATAGTCTATTTGTACTCTTCTTTCCATCTTTTATTATCTTTGGAGTTTTATATCATAAAAAGTGGCTATTCATCACACGGTACTTAAAATGGTTATTCTCGTGCAGGATTTAGAATCTATTTTTTATTAATCTATAACCACAAAAGTCTCGTGTCAATAATATTATATCCTAATTTACTCATAACTGACATTCATCACCCCTATAAACTTAAAGTAATATAATAAGAAATAAATATATATATTAGGAATATACCATCTGTTTTACAAAAATAAATAAAATAAAAACAAAAAAATTAGGACATCTAGGC
>JAMOSL010000043.1 GCA_027063105.1 Campylobacteraceae bacterium | reverse complement strand
ACACCTAGTTCCATTCCGAACCTAGAAGTTAAGCCTCCCATCGCCGATAATACTGCAGGCTACGCTTGTGGGAATGTAGGTCGCTGCCACTTTGAGTTTCATTCGTTTTTTAATTCCCTGATTTTTTATTTATAAGTTTATATTCTTTAAAGTATTTTATATAAAATAATATTATTTTGTTTTCAATTAATTATTTTATATAAAATAGGAGCTTTTAATGTCACAAGTAAAATGTACTCATTGTAATTTAGAGTTTGGTGAAGATATAATGATAAAAGAATTAGATGAAAATAAAAACTTATATTTTTGTTGTAAAGGTTGCCAAGGTGTTTATCATCTTTTAGAATCCGAAGGGTTAGGAAGTTTTTACAATAAATTAGGTGATATTGAACTTCAACCAGCTAATATTACTAATAGTGATTTAGAAAAATTCAATTTAGATGGATTTAGAAATAAATATATAAAAGAGCTTGATAATGAACTTTTTGAGATTAATTTAATTATAGAGGGAATTCATTGTTCTGCTTGTATATGGTTAAATGAAAAGGTTTTACATAAAAGAGATGGAGTTTTTGAAGCTACTATAAATTATACTAATAATAAAGCCAAAATTGTTTGGGATAATGATATTATTAAACTCTCTGAGATTATAGAAACTATTCAGTCTATAGGCTACAATGCTTATCCTTATGATCCAAAACTTCAAGAAGATAGAGCTATTAAGACAAAAAAAGATTATTATTCAAGAATTTTAGTTGCAGTATTTGGAACTATGAATATTATGTGGATAGCTATAGCTCATTATGCAGGATATTTTATGGGTATGCAACAATCTTTTAAAGATATACTAAATGTAGCAGAATTTATCTTAGCAACTCCAGTTTTATTTTATAGTGGTTGGATATTTTTTAAGGGTTCATATTATGGTTATAAAAATGGAGTTGTTAATATGGATACATTAGTAGCCTCAGGAGCTATATCGGCTTATATATACTCTATTTATGCAATGACGACACAGAGAGGAGAGGTATATTTCGATTCGGTTGTTATGATTATTACTTTTGTATTAGTTGGTAAATATCTGGAGGTACTTAGTAAAAAAAGTGCTGTTGATACATTAGATACAATTATGGGAACTACTCCAACAGAAGTTACAGTTATAAAAGATAATATTAAGAGTCTTATTGATATTGAAAATATAGATATAGGTGATATTATTGAATTAAAGGCTGGAGAGAAAATTGTCATTGATGGTACAATAATAAAAGGTGGAGCTTCTTTTGATGAAAGTTCTTTAACTGGAGAGAGTGAACCAATATATAAAACAGAAGGTGATAATATATTAAGTGGTTCAATATGTTTAGATTCTATGATAAGATATCAAGCTACACATGACTCTTCAAATTCACTTCTTACTTCAATTGTAAATTTATTAGAAGAATCTATAACAAAAAAACCTAAAATAGAGCAGTTAGCTAATACAATATCAGGATATTTTTCTACTACAATTTTATTAATTGCTATATTTACATTTATTGGTTGGTATTTTATAAATGGTAGTTTTGAGACAGCTCTAATTATATCAATATCTGTAATAGTCATTGCTTGTCCTTGTGCATTGGGTTTAGCAACACCTATGTCAACTTTAGTAGGTATATCATTATCAGCAAAAAATAATATATTATTTAAAGAGGCTACATTTTTAGAGACTATGGCAAAAAGTAATATATTAGCAGTAGATAAAACAGGAACTATAACAGAGGGTAAGCCATCAGTAGTATTTGCTAATATCAAAGAGTTTGACATAAATATATTATATTCTTTAGTTTCAACTTCAAATCATCCAATTAGTAAAGGGATTATCTCTTATTTGAATTCAAATTATGATAATCTCTCTTTATTAAATATAGAAGATATCAAAAGTATTGAAGCAAAAGGTATTAGTGCAAATTACAATAAACAAATAGTAATAGGTGGTAATTTATCTTTTATGCAAGAGAATGATATTAATATAAATATTGACACACAAAATTCTATATTTTTATTTGCAATAGATAATAATATTTTAGCATCTTTTGAATTAACCGATACTATAAAAGATGGTGCAAAAGAGACAATTGCTAATATTGAAAAATTAGGTGTAAGAGTTGTTATGTTAACAGGAGATAATGAAAATAGTGCTAATAGGGTTGCTAAAGAGGTTGGTATTAAAGAAGTATACGCTAAATTATTACCACAAGATAAATCTCATAAAATAGAAGAGTTTCATAAAAATGGTGATATCGTTGTTATGGTTGGAGATGGTATTAATGATACTATTGCATTAGCTCAAAGTGATATTGCTATAGCTATGGGAAATGGTGCAGATGTAGCTATAAATGTTAGTGATGTTGTTTTAATAGACAATAAGATAGATAGTATATATCAAGCCTATAGAATATCAAAACGAACATTTAGAGCAGTGAAAGAGAATTTATCTTTTTCTATTTTATATAATATTATAGCTGTTCCATTAGCAGTTTTGGGATTTGTAAATCCATTAATATCTGCATTATCTATGAGTTTAAGTTCTTTAGTTGTTGTAGCTAATTCTTTAAGAATAAAGAATTAGTAAAATATCACTTCTTTATTATAAAGGGAATGGCTGTTAGTACAAGAC
>JAMOSL010000042.1 GCA_027063105.1 Campylobacteraceae bacterium | reverse complement strand
ATAAACCCAACAACAAATACAGGTATCCAAAGAGTTGTTAAAAAAGTTATTGATAATTTAGAATTATTATCAAAAGATAATCAATTAGAGATTAATTTAGTTTATATTGCAGAAAATAATTTTATAAAAATAGACCTTAATAATTTATATAATGGTAAAAAGAAAGAATTAGATTCTAAAAAAACAACCATAACACTTAAAAAATATCTATTGGGAATTTATAATGCATTAAGAATTTTATTTATGGCTATCTTACCTTTTAGTAGTATTGAAAAATTTATGAAAAAAGATAAAAATGAATTTGGATTTAATTATATTATATATAATTTAATAATAAGACATATTTATAATTTAATTACCCTCTTTAGAAATAAAAATATAGATATTAACTCTAATGTAGATATTAATAAAAATGATATTCTTCTTCTTATAGATTCTAGTTGGCATATGAATATATGGAATAGTGTAAGGTTCTTTCAAGAGAGAGGAGATAGTGTTACAGCAGTAATATATGATATAATTCCAATTACACATGAAAATTTTTGTGATGCAACTCTTGCTAAAATATTTAAAAAATGGTTTTTACAATCTATAGAGCATGTTGATAACTATATAACTATCTCTAATACAATTAAGTATGATTTGATAAAATACTTAAAGAGTGAAAACTATAATATAGAAAATAAAAAATTTGACTATTTTTTATTAGGTGGCGATTTTAAATATAATCAAAATAATAAAATGAAAATTAAAAATAAATTAATAGAGACATTTAATAGAAGAGAGACATATATAATTGTATCTACTGTTGAACCGAGAAAGAATCATAAATATTTATTAGATACTTTTAATATTTTATGGAATAAAAATATTGATATAAACTTAGTAATTATTGGTAAAATAGGGTGGAAAGTTGAAGAGTTAGTAGGTAGAATATATGCTCATCAAGAATTTAATAATAGACTCTTTTTATTTTCAGCGATAAACGATAAAGAACTTTTATACGCTTATCAAAATGCTAAAATGCTTCTATTCCCATCTATTGTAGAGGGTTTTGGATTACCAATAGTAGAGAGTCTTAGTAATGGGCTTCCTGTATTAGCTAGTGATACTCCTATTCATAGGGAAGTTGGGTTAGATAAAATTGGATATTTTGATATATCAAATCCTAATGATTTAGCTGAGCAAATTAAAGATATAGAGAGTAATGGAATACCTAGTAATCTGAAAGTTGATCCAGATTATCATTGGTTAAATTGGAAAGAGAGTAGCCAAATGCTCTTAGATAAAATTATAAAGATAGGATAAGGAATATTTATATGTATGAAGATTTTTATAGGGCTTTTGAAGATAAATATCGTGGTTCGAGAGAGGTTATAAAAAAAAGACTAGAGGTATATTTACCTTTTGTTTTACCTCTTAAAGAAATTTATCCAAACAGTGTTGCTATCGATATAGGTTGTGGAAGAGGTGAATGGTTAGAACTTTTAGGTGATAATAATATCAGAGCTAAAGGTGTAGATAGTGATAGTGGAATGCTAGATGGTGCTAGAGAGTTAGGATTAGATATAACTCTTAATGATGGAATAGAGTATCTATCAAATCAAGAATCTAATAGTGCATTTATAATATCTGCTTTTCATCTAGTAGAACATCTCTCTTTTGATAATCTAATGAAACTTGTTAAAGAGTCACATAGAGTTCTTGTTGATGGTGGTATCTTAATCTTAGAGACTCCAAATCCAGAAAATATTAAAGTTGCATCAGAAACATTCTATCTTGACCCAACACATATAAAACCAATCCCTTATGGACTTTTATCTTTTATCTCTGAATATAATGGATATAAAAGAAACAAGCATTTAAGATTACAAGAAAATAAGGATATAGATAATCAATTATTTGTAAATGTTGGACATATTATAGAAGGGGTTAGTCCAGATTATTCAATAATTTCACAAAAAGATGGAGATATAGAAAAAATATCTGTTATAGATGAAGCATTTAATTTAGAGTATGGACTATCTCCATTAATGCTAGTTGAAAAATTTGAAGCTAGAATGTTACATTTAGAGAATAGATTGTTTCAAGCAGAAGAGACTATAAATAATCAAGATATGCGAATAAATAAACAAAATATTCTAATTGATAATCAAAATATTCTAATTGATAAACAAAAATTTTCTATAGAACAAAATAAATTTTATATAAATAAAACTCTATTTAAAATACAAAAAACAGAGCATAATGCAAATCTTGCTCAAGAAACAGCAAATAATGCACATAATATGATAGCTCAGGTTCAGATAGCTATTCAAACAGCTCAGGATGGTGTAGATTATTTAGTTAAATATACAAAAGATATAGATAGGTTAGCTCACCATACTATGAACTCTTTAAATAATTTAAAAAACTCATATAGTTGGAGGAGTATATCTATATTTGAACGCGTTTTGAGAAAAATTAAGCAAAAAATAAAAAGACTTATAGTCTCTATACCTATTAAAGAAGATATAATAAAAGAAAGACCTATAGAAGAAAGTCCTATGGAAGCATATATCAATATAGAATCACCAAGAGCTAAAGAGATATATGAAAATCTTAATCATAGGTAGACTATTATCTTTTTTTGTACCATTTATATTAATATTTAACTATATTTTAAATATATATTATAGTAATTTAAATAG
>JAMOSL010000041.1 GCA_027063105.1 Campylobacteraceae bacterium | reverse complement strand
CTATAAAACTTATGAACGATATTGCACCAGAACATTTAGAGGTTGCAACTGATAATGCTTTTGAATATCTACCATTTATTAAACATGCTGGAGCAATCTTCTTAGGTCATAATACTCCTGAAGCTATTGGTGATTATGTAGCTGGACCAAATCATACACTTCCAACAGGTGGGACTGCAAAATTTTACTCACCACTTGGAGTTGAAAACTTTATGAAAAAAAGTTCAATTATCTCTTTTTCTAAAAATGCAATTAACGAAATTGGTGAAGATTGTGCATTAATCGCAAATACCGAAGGATTAACAGCACATGAACAATCAGTAAGGGTTCGTCTTAGTAAATAGATATCGTTAAAATATTATTAAAAATTATAATTATATTAATATAAAATAAAGATATTTCTGCTAATATTTAAGAATGAAACAATTAGTATATATACTTTTTTTATTATCTATGTTTGTAGTGTCTTTAAATGCAAAAGAACTAGAAAAAGTATCTTTGCAGCTTCAATGGTTAAATCAATTTCAATTTGCAGGGTATTATGTAGCAAAAGAAAAAGGTTTTTATAAAGATGTTGGACTTGATGTAGAGATTAAAGAATTTAACTCAGGTATAGATGTTGCCAAAGATGTTACATTACAAAAGTCTACATATGGGATAGGGCGTTCATCTTTAATTCTTAAAATATCTGATGATATAAAAATTAAATTGCTATCAGCTATTTTTCAGTCCTCTCCATCCGTCTTTATCTCTACAAAAAAATCTGAAATTTCTAATATAAAAGATTTTAAAGATAAAAGAATAATGATGACAAACGATGAGGTTAATGATGTTTCACTTAGAGCAATGTTAACACAAAATCACCTTTCTATAAAAAATATTAAAATATTAAAACATTCATTTAATATAGATGATTTGATAAATAATAAGACAGACTTAATGGCTTCGTACATATCAAATGAACCATATCTTCTAAAACAAAAGGGTGTTGATATAAATATCTTTGATCCTAAAAAATATGGTTTTGATTTTTATAGTGACATTCTATTTACAAGTAATCATGAAATACTAAATCACAAACAAAGAGCTATAAAATTTAATAATGCATCATTAAAAGGTTGGAGATATGCTTTTTCACATATTGATGAAACAGTAGATATGATACTAAAAAAGTATAACTCTCAAAATAAATCAAAAGAAGCACTACTATATGAGGCTAAAGAGCTTAAAAAATTAGCATATTACAAAACTAAGAAGATAGGTTATATAGATATAGTAAAACTTCAAAGAATGTATGACATTTATAATGTTATGGCATTAGTTAGTACTGAGATTAAAGTTAGTGATTTACTAGTAAGAGATGATAAAAAAGAGTATTTTAAAGATAAAAGAAGTATAAAAATCTGTGTAATGCCAGATAATTTACCATATTCTGAAATAAGTAAGGGCAAATATATTGGGATGAGTGCTGATTACTTAGATTTAGTAAGTAAAAGAACTAATATAACTTTTACTTTAGTTCCAACAAAAAATTGGATAGAATCGCTAAAATATGTAGAAAATCGTAAATGTGACTTACTTCCAATAGTGGTAAAGACACCTAGTAGAACAGAGTATCTTAATTTTACAGATATAGTATTTTCAACTCCATTGGTAATTGCAACAAAAAATACAGAAGTATATATCTCTGATATAAAAAAAATATTAGATAAAAGATTAGGAGTTGCTAAAGGACATTCATATATTGAACTTTTAAAAAGTATATATCCAAATATTAAACTTGTAGAGGTAAATACTAATAAAGAGGGTTTAAAGAAAGTAGCTAATGGAACTATTTATGCAATGATTGGTGATTTAGCATCCATGGCTTATGAGATACAAAGAAATAATACTAACAATCTTAAAATATCTGGAAGTATAGATGATGGTTTAGATATTAGAATGGGTGTTAGAAATGATGACATACCCCTTTTTAACACACTAAACAAAGCAATTGATAGCATAAGTGAAAAAGAGATTCAAAGTATCTATAACAAGTGGATAAGTGTTGAGTATAAGAAACGAATAGATTATACTTTAGTTATTATTATTTCTATATTTTTTATTATTATGATACTTTTTGGAATATATCGTCACAGAGAGCTAAATAGACACAATAAAAACTTACAAGAAACTCAAGATAATTTTAATTTAGGACAGGAGATAGCTAGTATCGGGATTTGGATATTTAACCATAAGCTAAAAACATTAACATGGACAGATGGTGTTCATATGATATTTGGTACTGATAAAAATAGTTTTAAAGTAACTTCAGAATCATTTTTCTCTTTTGTACATGCAGAGGATAAAGAAAAAGTTAGTATTGCATATAGAGATGCGATAAAAAATCATATACCTTACTTTGTTGAGCATAGAATAATACTAGATAATTCTGAGATAAAATATGTGGAGGAAAGATCTAATAACTTTTACGATACAGATGGAAATATCTTAAAATCTATTGGTACTGTTTTAGATGTTACAGATAGAAAAAGAGTTCAAAGAAAACTCTCTGAGCTAAATTCTACTTTGGAATATAGAGTAGAAGAAGAAGTTAAGAACTCTAGATATAAAGATCAACAGATGCTACACCAAAGCCGTCTAGCTCAGATGGGTGAGATGATAAGTATGATTGCACATCAGTGGAGACAACCACTTGGTGCTATCTCTGCAACTGCAATAGATATGAAGATTCAAATGG
>JAMOSL010000040.1 GCA_027063105.1 Campylobacteraceae bacterium | reverse complement strand
AAGATATTGCACTTAAATTTGGATTAGAAGAGGATGATTTTGATAAGTTTCCAAAAGATTTAAGTGGAGGGATGAAACAAAGAGTTAGTTTTGCAAGAGCTTTAGTTGTTAAACCATCTCTACTTTTTTTAGATGAACCATTTTCGGCTCTTGATATTGGATTAAAGCAAGAGTTGCAAACTATTTTAATAGATATGATAGATAAAAAAGAGATAACAATTTTATTTATCACTCACGATATTATGGAAGCAATCAGATTAAGTGATAAGATACTTTTACTAGAAGCAGACCCTGGGCATATTGTAAAAAAGTTTGATTATATTCTGCCTCAAAAAGAGCGAGATGATAAATTTGTTTATGAAGAGACTGCCAAAATTTTACAAGATGAAACTATAATTAATACATTTGAATTACAACTAATGGGGAAAAAATAATGGAAGAACAAAAATTACATGCAACAAACCACTACCTATATTATCCTGATGAAAAAGATGTACCACCATATTTAGCTTATGGATTTCGTCCAGTATTTTTACTAATGGCTCCGTATATGATAATCTCTATGATTTTATGGGGGCTTGTTTGGAGTGGAGTGATAAGTATCCCTTTTATGAATGATACTTTAACTTGGCATATTTATGAGATGTTATTTGGGATATTAACTACTGGAGTTTTAGCATTTTTAACCACTGGATTGCCTGAGCTTTTCCCAGGGATGATACCTTTTATAGGAAAACGGCTTAAGTATATTATGATTTTATGGATAGCTGGGCGAGTGAGCTTTTGGTTTATAGATATTACAGGAATTTGGCTAACTGCTATTTTAAATCTTGCAATGCTGGGTTGGCTTATTTGGTTTGCAAAAGATGTGGTTTTAGACAAACTCCAAAGACACGCAAGTTTAGGATATGTTTTAGTGGCTATTTTTGGCATAGAAGTTTGGTTTTTTGCATCAAAACTAGGATTTGCCTCAACTGATAGTATGAGCATTTTAAAAGTTGCTTTAGGCTTTATTGTTATCTTAATTTTACTTGCTATGAGAAGAGTAAATATGGAAGCGATTAATGAAGTTATGGAAGATAAAGAGATTGATGATATTTATATCGCTCGTCCACCTCTTACAAATCTTGCTGTTTTTAGTGTATTAATTTTTACAATAGTTGAATTTTTATACCCCACAAACTCAGCTCTTGGATGGATTGGATTAGCTAGTGGAGCTTCAATTTTAGCTATTACTGGTGATTATATTTTGGAAGATAAAAATATCTTAAATCAATTTTATGTATGGTATCTTGCACCAATATTTTTTATGTTAGCAATAGGATATGCTTTAATGGGTTGGGATATTTTAAATAATGATATTTATGGAATTAACCATTTTAGACACTTTATCACAAGTGGTGGTTTAGGACTTGCATATTTGATGATAATGATAATAATAGGTTGGATTCACACAGGACGACATCTTACGGCAAATATCTATACACATTTAATGGTTTCACTTATAATTATAGCTACATTTATGAGAGGATTAATTCCATTTTTTGAAGAGTATATGAGTGAGTTATATCTATTATCTTCTATTATTTGGACTATACCATTTATGATATATATAAAAGTATTTTATAAATTCTTATTAGCCCCTAGAGCTGACGGGATAAAAGGATAGCAACTTCTCTTTATATGCAGGAGAGTTAAGAAATCTTAATCCTATTTGACATTGCTATCTAAAGATAATATAATGTTATATTCTATAAATGTATTCAAATAAGGGAAAATATGAGACGATTAAGAGCAGAATGGGAAGAACAGAAAGCAGTATTAATGTCATTTCCTCATAGTGAGACAGATTGGAAAAAGGATTTGAAGGGTGCATTAAGTCCTTTTATCCGTATTGCACAAGCTATTGCTTATAGTCAAGCCGTTTATATAATTTGTAAAGATAAAGATGAAATATTAAATCTTTTTTGTAGTACGGAAAATCTTTCATTTATAGAGATACCAACTAATGATACTTGGATAAGAGATTATGGTTATTTTTCTATTGAAGAGGGTGATAAAAGAAAATTATTAGATTTTAAATTCGATGGTTGGGGAGGTAAATTTGAAGCTTCTCTGGATAATGCAGTTAATAAAACTCTTCATAATAGAGGATATTTAGGTATTACACCATTAGAGGAGATTGATTATGTACTTGAAGGTGGTTCTATTGAGAGTGATGGTCATGGAACAATATTAACCACAACTCAATGTTTATGTAATTCTAATCGTAATGGTGGAAAGACAAAAGAGGAGATTGAGAGGACTTTAAGAGAGACTCTTGGAGCAAAAAGAATATTATGGTTAGATAATGGATATTTAGCAGGAGATGATACAGATTCTCATATTGATACATTAGCAAGATTTGTAAATAAAGATACAATAACATTTGTTCAATGTTTAGATAATCGTGATGAGCATTATAAATCTCTTCAAAAAATGCATTTACAGTTAAAAAAATTTAGAACTGTAGATGGAAAAACATATAGATTAATTCCATTACCTATGTGTGAAGCACAGTACGGAGATAGAGGGGTTAGATTACCTGCAAATTATACAAATTTTTTAATTACTAATAGTGCATTACTTTATCCAACATATAACGCAAAAACGGATAAAATAGCTGGTATAGTTCTTCGCTCCTTATTTCCAGATAGGGAGATTATACCAATAGATTGTACTAAATTAATAGAAGAAGGTGGAGCATTACATTGTGCTACAATGCAAGTTTCTTATTGAAAAGTAATAAATATTATAAGCTGTGGTTTCATTAGTAAATAGTATAATTTATGAAAAGTAATCAAAGGAATTAAATGAAGCAGATTGTAGTAATGGAGAAATATCCAGTATTCACTTTAGAGGTTAATAAAAATGAGACAACTTATAAAAGTGTTGATGATATATTATCTTATCTTAAATCAAAAATAGAATTTCATCCTGTAGCTATTTATATCGGAGAGTTTGACCACTATTCGCATACTAAAAGTTTAGATGATGGAGTTATAGCAGATAATATTAAAGATGCTAAAAATATTATATGTTGTTTTGGTCAACAGTTACCTAAAGCTGAAGTTTTAGCTGTAAGACCTCGTTCTATTGGTGTTGCAGAATTAGAAGATAGTTTTATAGTTAGTTTCTTGGAAGCTCCAAACCCACAAGCTAATAATGCTATGGAAAATTGGGTTAAATCTATTATAAATCTATAGTATGTTACCAAAAGTTACTAAACTAATGCTTTTTATAAAAATATTCATTAATTAGTTAATATTTTTGTATTTAAGAGTAAATTTATCCGATTTAGAATATTATACGCCTATCAAACAAATTAAAAGGAATATAATGGCAACAGTAACATTTAAGAATGACACAGTATGTAATTTAGCAGGAACAGAAATCAATGTAGGTGATACAGCACCAGTAGTAACAGTAGTAAACTGTGACCCAATGCTTCAAAATGAGCAAATTGGTGGAGAAGGTAAAGTTCAACTTGTAGTTGCAGTACCATCTTTAGATACAGGTGTATGTGACGCTGAAACTAGAAGATTTAATACAGAAGCAGCAAACCTTGATGGTGTAGAAGTTATTACAGTTTCTATGGATTTACCATTTGCTGCTGCTAGATGGTGTGGAGCTGCTGGAATTGAAAACTTAAAAGTATGTTCAGACTTTAGAAATAAAGATTTTGCTAATGCTTATGGTGTTCTTTTAGCTGACGGTCCTTTGGCAGGAATTACAGCAAGAGTTATTTTTGTTGTAGGTAAAGATGGTAAAGTAGCTTATAAGCAAACTGTTCCAGAAATTACAACAGAACCAAACTATGAAGAAGCATTAGCAGCAGCTAAAGCAGCTATATAAACTTACAAAACAAAACTCCTCCTTAAAAAACTAAGTCCCTTATGGGCTTAGTTACTACTCATTACATCATATATTGAAAACTATTTTATCTATTTTATGAGAATTTCATTTTTAGATGTGTATAATTAAATACATTAAAAAAAGGACCATAGAATGGCAGAGCAAGAACCAGAAGTAAAAACAATTGATTTTAGAATTCAGAGAATACATAAAATGGCAAAAGGGCACTTTGGTGAAGTTCGTTTTGTTGGAATTAAATATCACGAAAAAATTGGTTGGGTTGCAAAAATCCAGTTTGATGAATTTGAAAGTTTAATTGCAGAAGGTGAAGATGCAGTATCAGCACTAAAAAATCTTAGAAAGAGAGTTAAAAAAATTATAGATAGATATAATTTGGTATAAATTTGAAGAACAATATTATTCTAATAGGTTTTATGGGCGTAGGTAAAGGTACAACAGCAAGAGCTTTTGCAAAAGCCTATAATATTTATAATATAGATACTGATGACTTAATAGAGTCTAAAGAGAATAAAAAAGTCAAGAAAATTTTTGCTAAAAATGGTGAAGAATATTTTCGTCAATTAGAGCAAGATACTGCTAATTGGATAGAGAGTAGCGTTTCAAATACACTCATTAGTTGTGGTGGGGGATTTTATAAAATAGATAATCTACCAAAACTAGGAAAAATTGTATTATTAGATGCATCTTTTGAGTGGATATATAATGGATTATTAAATGCTCCAAATTCAAATAATAAACTTAAAAAACGACCTCTATTTTCTGATTTAGTTAAAGCAGAAGAATTATATAATGAAAGAGAGTTAATATATAAAGAATTAGCAGATATTATAATTAATGTTGAGAATAAAACTTTAGATGAAGTTGTGAAAGAATTAGCTAAGAGAGTAAATATAGAAAAATAACCCGATAAATATCGAGTTATTAAGATAATTATGCAGGTATTACAGATACTCTTTTCTGTTTACTTGTTTTATTACCAAATTTGATAACACCATCAATAAGTGCATAAATTGTATGGTCTTTACCCATTCCAACACCTGTACCTGGATGAACTTTAGTACCTCTTTGTCTAATAATAATATTACCAGGAACTACTACTTCTCCACCAAATTTTTTAACGCCTAAACGACGACCAGCTGAATCACGATTATTCTGGGTAGAACCCTGACCTTTCTTATGAGCCATTCTATCTCCTTATGCTATTTTAGTAATTTTAACTCTTGTAAAGTTTCTTCTGAAACCTTTCTTAAGTTTAGAATCTTTTCTTCTTCTTTTCTTATAGATGATAACTTTTTTGTCTCTACCTTCATTAATCACCTCACCTTTAACCACTGCACCCTCTATAAAAGGAGTACCTACAGTTAATTCACCGTTATCTAGTGCTAGAACTTCTTTGAATTCTACTTCACTCTTTGGCTCTAAGCTCATGTTATCAAAACAGATAATATCACCCTCTTGAACTTTGAACTGTTGTCCACTTGCTTTAATGATTGCGTACATTGCAAACCCTTTACTCGAATATTTTGTTGTCTTAAAAAAGTTTGTGATTATATCCGAATAATGTTTAATTTCTTTTTAAAGTTATAAACTTTATCTCATTATCATTTAGATAAAATAGTAATAAATAAAGAAAAGAGAGTAGAATATGGATGCTTATGAATATAGTGAATTACTAAAATCTCTTACTATCAAAATAGAAAATATCAAAAATATTGTTAAACCAAACATCATTAAATCTCGACTTGATGAGATAGATATAATGCAACAAGATTCAGATTTTTGGAATGATGTAACGAATGCAGGAAAAATATCACAAGAGAAAACTAGACTTGAAAGAATGTTGAGTAGATACTCTAATGCACAAGATGCAGTTGATGATGCAAATGAATATTTTGAGTTATCTAAATCAGAAGGTGATGAAGATACTTTAGAGATGTTATATGAAGATGCAGAAAACTTAAAAGAGAAGACAGAAGCATTAGAGGTTCAAATGATGTTATCAGGAGAAAATGATACAAGTAATGCAATAGTATCTATTCACCCCGGAGCTGGTGGTACAGAGAGTCAGGATTGGGCTAATATGTTATATAGAATGTATCTTAGATGGGCAGAGAGAAGAGGCTTTAAAGTTGAAAGCTTAGATTATCAAGCAGGAGATGAAGCAGGAATTAAAGATGTCTCCTTTATTATTAAAGGTGAAAATGCCTATGGGTATTTAAAAGTAGAGAACGGAATTCATAGGTTGGTTAGAATATCACCATTTGATAGTAATGCAAAAAGACATACATCATTTAGTTCCGTTATGGTATCTCCAGAGATTGATGATGATATAGATATAGAGATAGAAGATAAAGATATAAGAATAGATACATATAGAGCAAGTGGAGCAGGAGGACAGCATGTTAATAAGACAGAGTCAGCTATAAGAATAACACATGAAGAGACAGGAATTGTAGTTCAGTGTCAAAATGATAGAAGTCAACATAAAAATAAGGCTTCAGCTATGAAAATGTTAAAGTCAAGACTATATGAGTATGAGATGGCAAAAAAACAGGCTGAGTTAGATGGAATAGAAAAAAGTGAAATAGGTTGGGGACATCAAATTCGTTCTTATGTTTTAGCTCCATATCAACAAGTAAAAGATACAAGAAGTAATCAACCATTTTCTAATGTAGATGGAATATTAGATGGAGATATAGATAAGGTTTTAGAGGGTGTTCTAATAGCACAAGCGAAGTAGTATTAAAATGTACCAGAAACAGATAAATGCACTAAAGAGAGCAAATAGATTTAGAGAGAGAAAGATATTTAATAATGATTTATTTGATTTCGCATCAAATGACTATTTAGGATTAGCAAACAATAGAAAACAATTTAAAAAAGCTTTTAATTTAGTTAATAGTTATGGTTCTTTTGCTCCTAAGGCTAGTATGCTTGTTAACGGATATCATCCAATTCATAAAATGTTTGAAGATAGATTAGCAAATCTTAATAATTTTGAGAAGGGTTTAGTTGTTGGTTCTGGATTTCTAGCCAATATATCATTAATTGAAGCTCTTGTAAGAAAAGGTGATGTTTTATTTATGGATAGTGAATATCATGCTAGTGGAGTTATGGCATCTGGATTAGTAGGAGATAGAGTTATATTTTTTGACCATAATAACCCAGAAGATTTAGAGTATAAGTTAAATAGATATAGTGCAAAAAGAAAGATAATTGCTATTGAAGGTATATACTCTATGAGTGGAGAGTTATGTGACCGTAGAATATTTGATATATCAGATAAATATGATGCTATTTTAATAGTAGATGAGGCTCATAGCTCAGGAGTTATTGGAAATAATCTATTAGGAATATTTGAATACTATAATATTGCACCAAAAGATAATCATATAAAAATGGGAACTTTAGGTAAAGCGTATGGAAGTTATGGAGCATATATTTTAGCAAGTAGTCAAATTATATCTTTTTTAGAAAATCGTGCTAAACCTATAATTTATTCAACAGCACCATCTGTTTTTGATACTGCTTTAGCTCTTGTAAATATTAATCTTGTGTATAAAAATGCCAAGAAATTAAAAAAGAAAATAGATAAAAGATTAAAATTAATAGAGAAGATATTAGATATACATTCTATCTCTTTAATTATTCCAATTGTACAACAAAATAATTCAAATGCTATAGAGTTACAAAATATATTAATTCAAAAAAACTTTTTAGTAGGTGCTATTCGTCAACCAACAGTGAGTAAACCGATAATTAGATTAATTCCTAGATTAGGTATAAAAATTAAAAAATTAAAAAAACTTCTAAGATATATAGATGATATGTAATAGTTTAATTATAAAAGAGAGTAATAATGAGCTTGTAAATATATCTTTTACTATAAATAACTCTCTCGCATTAGTTGGAGAGAGTGGAAGTGGAAAGTCTCTAACTCTTAAATCTATTTTAGGACTTTTACCATCTAATTTAAATAGCATTATGGATATAGAGAGTGATTTTGAATTAATTAGAGGTAAAAATATATCTTTTGTCCCACAGAATGCTTTTACTGCATTATCTCCAATGACTAGAATAAAAGACCAATGCTTATATAATCTTGAGTACACTTATGAATTATTTGATACATTAGGACTTGATAAAAGCCTTATGGATAGATTTCCTAGTCAACTAAGTGGTGGTCAACAACAGAGGGTTATTATAGCTATGGCTTTAAGTGTTAGACCAAAATTATTACTTCTTGATGAACCGACAACAGCACTTGACCCAAAGTTAAGAGAAGATATAGTTGATAATCTTCTTGAATTACAGGATAAACTTGGTTTTTTAATGCTATTTGTAACTCATGATATAAATATTGCAAAGAAATTGTGTAGAGAGATAGTTGTATTAAAAAAAGGTAGAGTAGTGGAGAGTGGAAAATCTAAAAATATTATAAATAGTCCTAAAGAGGCTTATACTAAAAAATTAATAGAGTCAAATTTTTCTAATAGGAAGTTCAGATTATGATACATAGATTAATTAAGGGTTCGATTATTTTAGTTTTTATATTTGCTATAGCTTTAATATCAGCATTCATATATGCCTATCAAGAGATTGAGTTAGATGCTGATAAACTTATAAATTATAAACCTGAAGTATCATCTGTTATCTTAGATAGAAATGGTAAACAGTTAGCTTTTGTATTTAAAAAGAGACATAGATTATATGCTAGATATGATGAATTACCAGCTTATTTAGTTGAGGCTTTAGTTGCAGTTGAAGATACTAGATTCTTTGAACATCACGGAGTAAATCCTGATGCTATCATTAGAGCTATTCTTACAGATATAAAAGCTAGAAAATTTGTAGAAGGTGGGAGTACTTTAACTCAACAGCTTATTAAAAATAAACTTTTAAGTAATGAGAAAAAATTAGCAAGAAAGTTAAAAGAGGCTATATTAGCTTTAAAGATAGAGAGAGAGTTAACTAAAGAACAGATATTAGAAAGATACTTAAATGAGATATATTTTGGTAATGGATATTATGGAGTAAAGACTGCATCAAAAGGATTTTTTCATAAAGAGTTAAATCAGCTTACGTTAAAAGAGTCAGCAATTTTGGTTGGACTTCCAAACGCACCTAGCTATTTAAATCCTGCAAAACATTATAAGAGAGCTTTATCAAGAGCAAATAGTGTTTTGTATAGAATGAGAAGTATTGGTTGGCTTAGTGAAATAGAATATATAAAAGCCATTAAAGAGTCTCCTAAAGTATATAAAAATTCATTAACACAAAATATAGCACCTTATGTTGTTGATGAGGTTTTAAGACGCTTTAAAGGCAAACTAAATGATATTAGAACTGGTGGATATAAAATATATACAACTATAGATATGAATCATCAGAAAATTGCAAAAGATGCTCTTAACTATGCTTATAATAAAATTCTAAAGTCTAATAAAGAAAATCCAAACAAATCAACTCTTAATGCAGGATTTTTATCTGTTGAAAATAAAACAGGAGATATTTTATCTATGGTGGGAGGCGTAAATTACTCTAAAAGTGCTTTTAATAGAATTACTCAAACAGTTAGACAACCAGGTTCTTCATTTAAACCATTTATATATCAAACAGCACTTGATATGGGATATAATCCTGCAACAAAATTAACAGATTTATCAAGAACTTTCCAATATTACAAAGGTAATAAAAGAATGATATGGTCTCCTAAAAATTACGAAGGAAACTTTAAAGGGGAAATAACTTTAAGAGAATCTCTTATTCACTCAAGAAACTTAGCTACAGTAAATTTAGTTTATGATTTAGGTGTTCAAACGATTAGAAAAAGATTAAAACCCCTTGACATTCCACATATTCCAAGGGATATGTCTATTTCTTTAGGAAACTTAGGATTAAGTCCTCTTAAAATGGCTCAAATATTTTCTGCTTTTGCAAATTATGGTCACATAATAGAACCTCGATTGGTTAGTAAGATAGTATCTAATGATGGTGCAGTTATCTATGAGACAAATTCAAAAGAGATAAAAGATTTTACAAAACCTGAACAGGCATACCTTATGACAAGTATTTTACAAGATGTAGTGAAAGAAGGTTCTGGAAAAAGGGCAAAAGTAGAGGGTATCGAATTAGCAGGAAAGACAGGAACAACAAATAAGAATGTAGATGCGTGGTTTTGTGGGTATTCGCCTACAATAGAAACAATTGTTTGGTTTGGAAGGGATAATAATAAACCTATAGGAAAGAGAGCTACAGGTGGTGCAGTATCAGCTCCTGCCTTCGCATATTATTATAAAGAGTTAATTAAACAATATCCTGAGATTAAGAGAAAATTTGATAGACCTGATGGAGTTATGACTGGAATTATTGATGGTAAAACAGAATTATATACAAAATTTTCACCACTTCCTAATAAAATACCATTAAAAGATAGTATAACTATATTACATGAGGAGGAAGAACCTTCTATAAAAAGAGTAACTAAAAGTTTTTTTAGCCCAAATTATGGAGTAGATGAAGATGTAGACCCTGATGAGCCTGAAGAGACTATTATTGAAAGAGATAATGTAGATATGTTTTAACTCTATTTGGATAAACTATCAAATAAATAAACTATTCGATAGATAAATAAGGCACAAAATGGAAAAAGCATATAAGTTATTAGCAAAACAGCAGAGAATATCAAATAATAAAGCCAAAGAGATTATAGATAGAGGGTTAGTTTTTGTCGAAGATAAAAAAGTAAAAATAGCAAGAGCAGAGCTTCCTGATGATACCAGATTTAGAGTTGAAAATGTAGCTGATGTTAAAATAATATATGAAGATGATAATATTGTAGCAATAAATAAACCAGCACAAGTTGATAGTTATGATATTCAAGATGCAATAGAAGGAGCTGAACTTTTACATCGTTTAGATAGAGATACCAGTGGAGTTCTTCTTTTAGGTAGAAATGAAAAATTTATTAAAGATGCAATTAATGAATTTAAAAATCGTAGAGTTAAAAAAGAGTATGTTGCATGGGTAGAAGGTATAGTTTTTGAAGAGACTGTAATAGATACTCCAATATTAACGATTAAAAAAGGTAAAGCATTCTCTAAAATTGATGATAGAATAGGTAAAAAAGCTTATACAGTTATTAATCCTGTAGAGATACAAGGTAAAAAAAGTAAGGTTGATATAGAAATTAAAACAGGTAGAACGCATCAAATAAGAGTACATTTATCAAGTATTGGACATCCTGTTTTAGGAGATGAACAATATGGAAGTAGAACTCAAACAAAACGAATTCTATTGCATTCTAAAAAAATGTCTATATTTAATTATACATTTGAAGCACCAGAACCGAATGATATATCAAGATATAAATAGTTAAATTGGCAAGTAATAGCCTAGTGATATTGATATTAATATCACTAATAACCAAATACTAGGAATATATCTATATTTCCCAGTAACCTCATTTAATCCCATAAAAGATTCTATCACTAAATGACCTTTTATAAATGTTCCTATTAATAATAAACTTATTGTTATTATTGATATTAATTCAAACCAACCCAAAGAAAATGTAAATATTGTAAAAATTATTAATGCTATATATACTTTTGTAGATTTATCCATTAGATTACCTTATTATATAAATTAGAGGGAAAAGTACAATCCATAATAAATCAACCATATGCCAATATGAAGCACCTGATTCTAACCCTATATGGTCTTTTTTTGTATATCCACCTATTTTTGTTTTTTGATATAGATTAAATAATATTATCATACCTAATACAACATGCATAAAATGAAACATTGTCAAAAGAAAATAAAACATAAAAAAACTATTTGTACTAAGATTTATCCCCTCTTGATATTTCCCTACAAATTCTGTCATTTTTAAAATAAGAAATATACCACCAAGACCTATCGCTCCCAAAAGCCAGTTTGACGCTCTATTAAACGCCTCTTGTGTATTTATAGTTTTAATTATATGAATTGTCTTTACAACAAAATAACTACTTGTTAGTAAAAGAACAGTATTGATAAACCCAGCTCTTTGGTCTAAAAGTAATTGTGAAGCATTAAAAAGTTCAATATTACTTCTTCTTGAATATATATATCCAATAAAGAAGAGTCCAAAAGTTAAAAGCTCTATATATATTATTATCCAAACGGCAAAATCACCTGGTGGATGTTTATGTTTTTTAGTATTCATAATGTTATTTTATATTAATTATAATAAAAAGTTACTTTAATTTGATATTAATAATAACTTAGATAGTATATCGGATAAAATTTATCTTATTTAAAAAAGGAGAAAGATATGACAGAACGAATTACCAAAAGTATGGCAAAGAATATCTATTATGGTGGTGGAATATTTGCACTAATGATATTTATAGCTTTAACTTTTGATACGGTACAACAAATACCTGAACGGTCAAATGAAGTTGATATGACACCATCTGTAGTGGCTGGTAAAAAACTTTGGGAAGATAATAACTGTGTAGGATGTCACACACTTATTGGAGAAGGAGCATATTATGCACCAGAACTTATGAATGTATTTCAAAGAAGAGGGGGTTCTGATGAGGCAGTTTTTAAAGCATATATGAAAGGTTGGATGGCTGTTCAACCAATTGAGATTCCGAATAGAAGAAAAATGCCACAGTTTAACTTAACAGATAATCAAGTTGATAATCTATCAGATTTTTTAATTTGGACATCAAAAGTAGATGCTAATGAGTGGCCACCAACAATTGAAGGATAGGAGATAGTATGAAATATAGTTCACAAATGGTCGCAAAGCCATATTTTATTTTTGCATTAATTCTTCTAGCAGGAGAAATTTTATTTGGTTTGCTTATGGCAATACAGTATGTATATGGCGATTTTTTATTTCCATTAATACCTTTTAATGTTTTAAGAATGGTTCATACAAATTTACTTATAGTTTTAATTCTATTTGGATTTATGGGTGCTACATATTACTTAATTCCAGAAGAGACAGAATCTGAACTTTGGAGTCCAAAACTTGCTATAGTAACTTTTTGGGTATTCTTAGTTGCAGGTGTTACAACAATTCTAGGTTATTTATTTGTTCCTTATGCACATCTTACTGAACTTACATTTAACAATCTTTTACCAACTATGGGTAGAGAATTTTTAGAACAGCCTTTACCTACAAAAGTTGGCATTGTTTTGGTTGTTCTTTCTTATCTTCTCAATACTGGTATGACAATCTTAAAAGGTAGAAGAACTGTTATTACAACTGTTTTAATGACTGGTTTAATAGGTCTTGCCTTTTTCTTTTTATTCGCATTTTATGTTCCTGATAATCTTATTATGGATAAATTCTTTTGGTGGTTTACAGTTCATTTATGGGTTGAAGCTACTTGGGAATTAATTATGGGTGCAATTTTAGCATTTGTTCTTATTAAAGTTACAGGTGTTGATAGAGAACATATTGATAAATGGTTGTATTTAATTATTGCTATGACTATGGTTTCTGGTATTTTAGGAACAGGCCACCATTTTTTCTACATGGGTGCTCCTGAATATTGGTTATGGATTGGTTCTATCTCCTCTGCTGTTGAGCCTTTGCCATTCTTATTAATGGTACTGTTTGCATTTACAATGTCAAGAGAGAGAAAAATCCAACATGATAATGAGATGGCTCTTACTTGGGCAAAAGGTACAGCTGTGATGGCATTTATAGGAGCTGGTGTTTGGGGCTTTTTTCATACTTTAGCACCTGTTAATATGTTTACTCATGGAACTCAATTAACTGCTGCTCATGGTCACCTATCTTTCTATGGTGCTTATATTATGATTATCTTTACTATTATATCTTATGCAATGCCAATTTTAAGAGGACGACCTCATGGAAATTGTGCAAAAGCTCAAAAAGTAGAATTAACATCTTTTTGGATGATGAATATCGGTATGATGGGTCTTACTTTAGCTTTAAGTGCTGCTGGAATTGTTCAGATTTTAGATCAAAGAGTTGGTACAGAGCTTATCGGATTTATGGAATCTCAAGAATCAATCGCTGGGATTTATATGGTTAGAGGTGGATTTGGTCTATTAGTCTTTATAGGATTAATGACTTATTTCAGTAGTTTTTTTATCAAAGAAGAAGCTAAATAAAACTTTTAAACTTAAATATCTATCTTGCAAAACTCATCGGAAATAATGACTTTAGCCTCATCAAATGGTGGAGCTGAAGCACCACTTCCAAGTTTTGCAAGAACTTCTAAGCTCTATCACTTCAATTTATAGCTATATAATATATGAAGGAAATACTAAATGAAAATAGAAAAACTAGAGATAAAAGATTATAAACAATTTAAAAATTTAGAATTAGATTTAAGATATCCTAAAGGACATAAAAAAGCTGGACAACCTTTAGATAAGATTTGTATTATTGGTCAAAGTGGGGTTGGGAAGACTAATTTATTGGAGATTATACGGGATAAGTTATATACAAATAAGGTAAAAGCTGAAATAACTCAATATAAAAATTCAGATACTGAAGAAATATATTTTAGTGGAGTAGATAAAGTATGTCCGAAAGATAAACAAGATAATATTAAATATATAGATAGGATTAAAAAAAATACTAGAAAATATTTATTGAATATTACACCATTTATTTTATTTTATTTTTTATTTTATTTTATTTTAGGAATTATAAATTTCTTGTTTAAAGATTCATTTGTAGAGCTCATAATTAATATCATTACACCATTATTATTATTTATAGTAGTATTATTTTTAGCATTTTTTATATTAGTATTTGCCGTAGGAGTTATTATGGATTATATTCCCAATATATTCAATATTACATCTAAATATGTTAATAATAGTTATTATATAGAACTAGATGAGAATGCTTGGTATTTACTAAAAGAACGAATAGATAATTATGATACAGAAAAATTAAAATATAAAGGTAGATTATCTAATAAGCTTTTAAATATTGATGATTATGAAAAACAAGATTTTAAAGATGAATTAAAAGAATGGGAATCTAAAAATGAAAATATTTTAAAAAATATCTCAAAAAAATTAAATAAAATTTTAACTAACTTTAATTTAGAACTTTTTAAAATAGATAAAAAAACAAAACAATATAATGATTTAATTTTTAAAGATTTATCAAATGGAAATATAATAAAGTATGACGATTTAAGCACAGGCACAAAAAACCTCATCGCTACTTTTATCCCTCTAAAAATTCAAAATCCTAAAGACTCTATTATTTTAATAGACGAACCTGAAAACTCTTTTTATCCTGATATTCAACGAATGCTAACAGAACTTTATATGGAAGCAGGAGAAAATAATCAGCTTGTTTTTGCTACTCATTCTCCTCTTATTGCATCTAGTTTTGAACCTTGGGAAGTTGTGGAGTTGAAATTTGATGATAATAATCAAGTTTATAGAGAGTTGTATTATCCAAAAAGTGATGAAAATCATATTGATAATTATTTCTTAAACCCTCAACTTTTGACTTGGACTGGAATTTTAGTAGATATTTTTGATATGAAAGAGGATTCTAACTCGCTAGAGAGAGAAAAGGCTTTGATGCGATATATTAGATTAGAAAGAGAACTTAAAGAGATAAAAGATAAAAATCTTAAAAAAGAAAAGTTTGAAGAGTTGATGAAATTATCAGATTTATTGGGATTAATTCATAATGAAGAAAATTGATAAAAGTACAATTCTTTCTTCTAATTATAAAGAGTGGTTAGATTCTTTAGGAGAGGAACATCCAAAATATAATAGTTCAAATAATAAATATTATAATGATATTAAAATGAGTCTTCTTTATTGTCAAAATGGATTATGTGCTTATACTGAAGAAGAGTTATGTGATGAGGATTTAATAGATATTAATAATTGGGATAATGAGAAATACATATACTCTATTGATAAAAATATTTCTTTAATTAATGGAGATTTAGAACATTTTAATGAGAGTCTAAAAGATAAAAAAGCTTGGCTTTGGGATAATTTATTTTTTGTTCAAGGGGATATAAATAGAAAAATAAAGTGTTCTAAATCTATTCAAGAGATATTAAAACCTGATGCTCCTCATTATGACCCTAATATTTATTTAGAATTTGATTATAAAAGGAATAGATTTATTGCTAATTCTAATTTGAATATAAAGGTACAAGCAGATGTAGATTGTATGATAATTACATTAGGTTTAAATGCTAATGCTTTTAAGAGAAAAAGACAGATTAATAAGTTGGTTAAGGCTTTAAAAGATGATATAGAATTAGAAGAACCTCACGAATATATCACTGCTTGGAATATGACATTAAAACAATTAGAAGATAAAGGTAAATAATAGTTATGCTTAAATATTGGTTAGAGTTTGAAGAGAGTATTGGTAAGGTTTGGGATAAGTTTTTAAATAGAAAAGTAAATAAATTTCATGAAGATA
>JAMOSL010000039.1 GCA_027063105.1 Campylobacteraceae bacterium | reverse complement strand
TTCCAAAATTATTAGCTCCATCAACAATCATACTATTTGCACTAGGAATATGAATTCCTGATTCAACAATAGATGTGGAAAGAAGCATATCATATTCTCCTGCTTCAAATTTTATCATCTCATTTTCTGTTTGAATAGCTGATATTTTAGAGTGAAGAAGAGCTATTCTAAGATTTGGTAAAATAGACAATAGTTCTTTTCTCTTCTCTTCTATTTTTGCAATAGAATTATAAACATAAAATATCTGTCCACCTCTCCTTATCTCTCTTTGTATAGCCTCTTTAACTACCTTTTTATCATAACTTTTTATAAATGTTCTAATCCCTTGTCTCTCTATAGGTGGAGTTAATATCTCTGAAAAAGTTTTAATTTTTGATAATGCTAAATTTAGACTTCTAGGAATAGGTGTAGCACTCATACTTAATAAATGAGTATTTATTGCCATCTCCTTAAGTGTCTCTTTTTGTTTTACACCAAATTTATGCTCTTCATCAATAATTACAAATCCTAACTTTTTAAATCTTGCCTTTAACAGAGAGTGAGTACCTACAACAATATCTATAGTTCCATCTTCCAATTGAGATAGAACCTCTTTTTTATCTTTCGCAGATGAAAATCTATCTAATTTTGCAATAGTAAAGTTATATTTTATAAATCTCTCTTTTAGACTCTTAAAATGTTGAGAAGTCAAAAGAGTAGTAGGAGCTATCATCATAGATTGATATCCATTTTCAACAGCTAGAAACATTCCATTCATTGCAACTTCTGTCTTCCCAAATCCAACATCTGCACTTAATAATCTATCCATCATTCTACCACTAGACATATCTGCTAACATATCTTCTATTGATTTCATTTGATCTGGAGTATGCATAAAATCAGCTCGGCTCATAAATATTTGATGCTCTCTATGAGGTACTTTTAAAACTACACCTTTTTGAAGATGTCTTTGTGCCGATAAATTTATAATCTCTGAAGCAATAGCAAACAATTTATCTTTCACTTTCCCTTTTAATTTTTTAAAACTAGATTTCCCCAATTTATCTAATGTTGGTAAAACACCACCATCTGCTACATATCTATCAATGACCTCTAAATTCTCAACAGGTACAAGCAAAGCATCATCATTTTGATATAAAATTACTAAAAATTCACGCATAGCACCCATTATTTCTCTCTTCTCAATACCTTTAAAACGCCCCACTCCGTAAAGTTCATGAACAATATAATCTTTAGGCTTTAGCTCATCTAATATAATAGATGCTTTTTTGACTCTCTCTCTTTCTAATGGTTTATTTAAGGAAATAATTAAACTATCTTTACTAATGATATTAACTATTCCCTCTTCATATAGAATCTCTAAGTTATCAAATGTACCTAATTCACTACCTCTAATAACACTATGATTTCGTGCAATAACAGTTATATTTTTATCTTTATGAGTCTTAAGAAGAAGATTGGGTTTAACGACTTCTAAATCTCTAAAATATCTTGAATTTGGAATTATATCTTTTGGTAAAATATCTTTAGTAATCAATGGAGTATCAAGGCTATAAATCTCTTCTATCTCTTCTGATAAATCATCTGCATATATAGTCTTGAAAATAGAAAAATAATTCTCTCCTAAGTTATCTAAATGCCATAACCCTAAACTATCAATATCTTTAACAAATGTATCATATTTACTATATTTAGCTCTCAATTCCCACTCTTTAAACTCTTCTTTTGTATTCAATGCTAAATATGTTGGTACAATTTCTAAGCTCTCTAAATCTTCTGATATACTCTTTTGAGAGACCTCATCATAAGTTTTAATACTCTCTATTTCTCTATCACTAAGAGTTAATCTAAAAGGTTTTTCTGAATTAATTGGAAAAATATCAATAATATTATTTCTAAAAGATACTTCACCCTTTTGAGATACAATATCTACAAAGTGATACCCCCAAGAGTATAACTTATCTCTAAATTCTTTGATATATATAGTATCTCCAAACTCTATAATATCTTTTTGAAAAAATTCTTTTTTAGGAAGGTTCATAAGGGTTGTACGAATAGGAGAGATTAAAATCTTTTTTTCAGATGAGTTGAAATAATCTCCGAGAGTAGCAAGAAGTTTATAAATATCCTCTTGATATGCTCTTAAATCTTCACCTAAAGATATTCTTATGTCTGGAAGGTTATAAACTGCAAAATCTAAAATTCTAGCTACATCAGCAACAGCTACAGAATCTTTATCATTTTTAGTTAAAAGAAGTAGGGGTTGAACAACTTTTTTGTCTATAAGATATTCATATATATTACTTTGGTTCATATTCGTTCTTTTTTGTTGTTATTATAGCATTATCAACTAAACTCGAACTTCTCCCCACTATCTTCTATTTTTTTATATAATATATGTGCATGAATGATTTGATATGCTATCCAACCAAATGATACGATTACTAAAATACCCGATATAAATATTAATATCGGTATGAAAATAGATATTATTAAAGATATAACTGTTGATAAGTGTATCCAAAAGTGTTTTTTAGCTGTTTTTGGATGGATTACTTCATGCATCATTGGAGCTTTAAAATATCCTTGTGCGTTTAAATGAAACCAAGTTAAGAATGGAATTATTTTATATAACATTGCAAAAACTATACTTAGCCCAAAAGATATAAAAGATATGTAAGCTATATTTAGAATTTCTATTATCGGTTGTAAAGAGTAAGTAATTAAAAGCACCATACTTAAAATAGAACTAATTAATCCCATTCTCCAAAACAATATTGTAGCATCTGATAATCGGCGTTTCTTTTGAGAAAGTCTATATAATGTTAATATTGCAAAAGAGATAAATAAGATATATAAAAGATTATTTAATATTGGATAAAATACTGTTGCTATAAGAAGAAAAAATATAAAGTATGCAAAGTATTTACCTATAGCTTTTGGATAAGCTGGTGTTACATAAAACATCTCAATGACTTGGAATGCAATAGAAAAGATTAAAAGTCCTATCCATCCAAATAATCCAAAGTGAATATGTATATTTTTTATCTCTTGATATAATAAGCCATCGCCATATCCACTTAAAGTTTTAGTTAAATAAATAGCTAATAAAATAGTTACAAATAATGATATCAAAGCGATAATTATTCCACGAGATGATGGTGTATGGTTCGGTATTTTTAATAATCTATATAACATCATGAATATAGCAATAAATAGACTGAATCCTAAAAATATTGATGAGGTTATATATAAATATTTATGATTTAAATTGAATGCAAAAAGAAGAGATACAACTCCTATAAGAAAAGGAATTTGAATTGACAATGACCTTTTAATTGGAAAATCTAATACAACCCCTGCGACTACAGGTAACATTTGGAATAATGCCCCTAACATAAATGAGAGCATTACACCTAGCGTTAATGTATGAGTTAAAGTTAATGCACCTATTGAATTTGAATTAAAGATACTATTTTGGTAATATAAAATTTCAAATCCTGAAATAATCCCAAATATAGATGCCATGAAGAATAATCTAAAGACAACTATTATTGGTGGAGCTTGTTCTAGTGAGAGTCCGTTTTGCTTAAACATAGAAACTCCTCTAACTCTATATCACTATTTTTTGCAACTAAAATATGCCAAAGATGCTCACTCTCTTGATAGCTTATACTTTTAAAGTTTTGTTTCTGAGCAAGATTAACTAATGGTATAGGATTTTTTATATGTATCATATAAAAGTAGCTATCTTCGTCTAACTCTCTTAATGCTTTAATCGCCTCTTCTAATGGTTTTGGATGTTCTAACTCTCTAGCATCAAGAAAGTTCTTTTTCATAACTCAACAGCCTTCATACTTGCTAAAGTTGCCTCTTTCATCTCTTGAGGTAGTGAACGGTCACACATTGCATAAAGCATTTGTTCCTCTTTCATATTATGTTGTTGGAGTAATATCATCATAGATTCTGCTAAAGATAGATAAGCATCTTCATCTTTTATCTCTATAACTGATGCCATTTTTCCAATTAATCCCTTAACTTGCTCATGTTCATACCTCATTACCATTGTTGGACCTTGACTAGAACCTGTTTGCTCTTCAAATGCTGGAAACAATTCATCCTCTTCTCTTTTAAAATGAGTTAATGTCTCATTTGAGAATGCTATAAATTTCTCTTCAGCCACTTCCCATTCACCTAAAGATACAGCTTCTTCAGCATTTGCAAAAAGATTATCACACTCTCTATGTTCATCTTTCATATAATTAGAAATTATCATATTAGTCCTTTTAATCCTTTAAAATTTATTTAGAAATAGTAATTAATGTAGTTGAATCAGCTAAAAGTATTTTTTTAACTCTCTCTTGCCACAATTTACCAAACTCTATCTTCTCATCTTCTGATGCCATATTCTTCATCATTTTACCCATTAACGGTTGCATATCAGGAGATGGCATAATTGAAGATGGATTATAGTCAACTTCAATACTTTGATTATTATCTAAACGAGTTAATCTAACCTCTTTTGATATTGAAGCACCATAATTAAGTAAATTATTACGATTCATATTTCCAGCAATACCTTTAAATCCAGCATCATCACTTGCACCAGTAATAAAAGATATGGTTGTGGCAATAACACCTGTAACACCATCAGCTTTATTATCTCTCATCTCAACTTTAAAACCACCTCTTTGAGCAATTTCTCCATTAGGATATAACTCTTTAAGAGCCTCTCTAGCCATTAAATAAGCACCTGCAACAGTTGGACAAGAGTGACCAGCTAATTTAACGCAATCTAAATAACTAATAGTATAGATACCTTTGTCAAACGCACCTAAAAAACCACTAAGTTTATCTTGAACCTTAACCGACTCAACTTCATCAAAAAAAGATGGATAATTCATAATTTTTATTCCTTATTAAATATATTAAAAGAAGTATAATCATATTTGCTTATTATAAGATTGATTGGGGTCAAGTGGATTTAATCTTAATATAAACTATAAATTATATTATATCAACTTTATTTATTAATTTAATATTAGACGATTCTAATTTCTGATGCTCTATAACTCCTGAAATTTTTAGCTCTTCTTTAACTATGCCTTTAGGAACTTTATCACTATATATATTTACGGCACATTGTTTAAAGTTTGGTTCAAAAGATTTAGGGTCAAAATCGGCAATAGTTATATTGTTTATCATATGTTCGCTAAAATGGAAAGGTACAAAGCAATCACCTTCTCTGACTACTTCAGTAACTTTTACAATAAGATTTTCAACTTTTCCTCTATTTGAAGCAATACTTATTCTATCACCACTTTCTACTTTTAATTTATTAGCATCTTTTGGATTTAACTCAATCCATGCTTCAGGAGCTAAATCATTTAAAAGAGAAATTGTTTTTGTCTTGGTTCGAGTATGCCATTGTTCTACAGTTCTACCAGTGTTAAGTGTCAAAGGGAAATCTGGATTACAACTCTCTGTTAGTGGTTTCCAGTCAACTGGTAGCAATTTAGCTTTTCCATCATTAGTCTTACACTTGAAGCCCTCCGTATAAAGTCGTTTTTTACCCTCTGGATACTCTTCGTTACATGGCCATTGTATTCCTCCAAAATCTTCCATTTTTTTATAAGACATTCCAGAGTAATCACATAATTGTCCTTTACTAACTTCTTTTATCTCATTAAAAATATCTTCGCTTGACTTAAATTTTTTAAATAATAATTCGTATTTACCTTCAAAGTATTTACTGAATTCTATGACAATATTTGCATCACTCATCGTTTTACCAAGTGGTTCAACAGCTTTTCTAGCATAATTACATCTTCTTTCAGAATTAGTATAAGTACCCTCTTTTTCACTCCAAGTAGAAGCAGAAAATATAACATCAGCTATTTCAGCTGTTTCGGACATAAAGGCATCTTGAACTACTAAAATTTCAAGTTTCCTTAATGCTCTTCTTAACTTACTTTGATCAGGAAAACTTACTAATGGATTTGTAGCTGTTACCCATAATGCCTTAATTTCACCAGCATCAATTGCATCAATAATTTGAGGATATGAATATCCTCTAGCTTTTGGTATAAGTTCTGTGGGAACGCCTACAATATCTGCAAATATTGCTCTATCCGTATCACTAGCATAGTTTCTATACCCTGGAATAGAGGAAGTAAATCCAAACTCTCTTGTACCCATAGCATTACATTGACCTGTTATTGAAAAAGGAGATGCACCTTCTTTACCAAGATTTCCAGTAATCAAAGCTAAATTACAAATAGCTGAAACAGTATCTGTACCAATAGAACTTTGATTAACTCCCATTGTCCACGCACTCATTGCTTTATCTGCTATAGCGTATATTTTTGCTAAATTATAAAGCTCTGTAACCTCAATCCCTGTAATATTTGCTACTTCTTGAGGTGGATAATTTTTCATAATATGAGACTTGAATTCTCTATATCCTGAAGTTCTCTCTTTTATAAATTTTTCATCCTCCCAACCTTGTTCAAAAATAATATAACAGAGACCATTAAGTAATGCTAAATCACTTCGTGGAGCAAGTGGTACAAATATATCAGCCATATTTGCTGTTTTAGAGTGTCTTGGGTCAACAACAATAATAGTTGGTTTTTTACCTGTTATCTTCTTGTTCTTTGCAATATGAAGTTTCAATATTGGATGATTATCTGCTATATTTGCACCAATAAGCATAATTACATCAGCATGAGAAAAATCTTCATAACTAGAAGGAGGTCCATCACTTCCAAATGTCTGTTTGTATCCCATGACAGCTGATGCCATGCAGAGAGTTGTATTACCATCATAATTATTAGTTTCTAATCCCAATTGAACAAATTTACCCAAAGTATAAAAATCTTCAGTTAAAAACTGTCCAGTAGATATACAAGCAACCGAACCTTTTCCATATTTATTTTGAACTTCTTTAAACTTATCACTTACTTTTTTAAATGCTTCATCCCATTCTACAGCTTTAAGCTCACCATTTTTACGAATCATAGGTGTTGCTACACGATTATCAGAATTAACTATTTCATGTTCAGTTAAACCTTTAGGACATAATGTACCAAAACTAACAGGATGAGTAGGATCACCTTTTGTATAAATAGGTCGCCCATCTTTAACCCCAATATAAAGCCCACAACCAACACCACAATATCCACAGGTACTTCTAACCCATTCATCTGGGGTTTTAAAATTAGATATTTTTCCAAATTTAGCATCATCTCTTTTTTTATATTTATCAACTTTTATATCTAAACCTAAAAAATCTTTTATTTCTGATAACATTACTTACCTCTTTTTAATATATAACTAGAATTATATTCATTTTAGTCTATTTTATAAGTAATTATCTGTATGATTTTTAATCAGTTCTAAATTTATAAAATAAAATCAACCCCTAAAATTTTAGACCCAATAGTATACTATTATAATAATGCTCTTATAGAAAAAAGATTTTTTCAAAATCCTTTTATAATAATATATTATATAATAATAGGCGAGAATGAAAAAAAAATGGTTCAAATTCTTTTCATAATTTAAGTTAGTTTTAAGTATTTTTGGTATATGATGTCGGTATCGAAAGTATAAATAAGTGAGATGAAGCTCCACGACTCGAATCCAACAGCTTCATCTCTTAATAGAGATTTTACTAATTTCTCTATTAATATTTGCTTTAATAAGTAGAGCTTTTTATACTTTTATTCAAAAGATGTTGGTAAACGGACTTTTGAAAATTAAATAATTTGATTTTCAAGGAGTTCCATATGTCAGCAGTACCAAAAAAACAACCACAAAGAACTAGAGTTTTAGTAAAAGATTTAATTTTTCAAGAAACTTATAGGCTCACAGATACTCAAGTAGACATTATGTCATATATTTTTAATGCGCTAACTTGGGCTAAAACTGTAATGGGATATATGCCATTAACTACTAAAAAATTCCGTGGTGACCTTCCTCAAATAGGTGAAAAAACGCTAGAAGCTTCTCTTTTAGTCTTAAAAAAGATGGAACTTATTGAAGTTGATACTATCGTAATGGTAAATTGGCATAATGCAAGAGTTCGAGGTATCAAAATAACTCCAAAAGGAATGAAATATAATTCTAGCTTTTATAGCCCAAATAGTCAGGAAGTTATTGAGAATTTAGAAAAAGAATTACATAGAGTAACTAATGAACTTAAAGAGATAAAAATATCTCAAGAGAATCAAGAAGTTCAAGTTCAAGAAGTTCAAGTTCAAGAAGTTCAAGTTGAAGAATATATTCAAGAAGAAAGAATAGAACAGACAGAACAGGTAAAAATAGTTGATATTAAACCAGAAATAGTAGAAATAAAAGTACAAGAAGTAAAAGTAGAAGAAATAAAAGAGCTACCAAAAGAAGAGGATTTACAAACATTTATAGACAATATAAAAATTGAATTTGGAAGAACTTCAGATGCTATATGTAATGGAGCTAATGGATGGCTAGAAGAAGTTGAATTTTATATAAATAGTTATAATAAACTTATGGTAGTTGTCCCATCTTCTGGAAACCAATATCAATTAAATGACCCAATAGAGATAAATAAATTTTGGAAATGGCTCTTTAATAATCAAGATAAAGTTGGTATTTTACAAGATTTTAGCAAATTAGATGGAGAAATACTTACTCCTAAATATAAAAATATAGAAATTAGAGTTAATGATAGAGATTATATAATCGAAAATATTATAACTACAGAAAATGGTGTAAAAATAATGCTTCTTGATGAGAATGATAATATTATTCCAATTGAAGATAACAATTCTAATAATCAAGAATATCCATATCATGCATTTCATGATTTAATCGATTATTTGAAGATATAATACCAAAGAATAAAAAGTATATATTAGAGAAGCTAAATTAGAATCCTTTAGGATTAGCTAGTTCACCCTAAAGTGAGAAGATTAGTCACTTTCAATCTTTTAATTTCTCTCATATAATGATATATTGTTAATTATAAACTATTAGAGGGTTAACAACTGTTTAAAAATATATAATTAATCTTAGCTATATATATTCAAATAATCAATATTTTTTATAAAAAATATTGATTATTTAAGTAAAGAATAAATTCTATAAGATATAATTCTTAGTGTTATTTATATCGAAAACCAAGATAAAATAACTTTTTATAAAAAAGCTTTAATTTAAAGTAAAAAACTACCAATAGTTCATTGGAAAGTAACGCCTGTGGAGATAACGGCAATGGATTTAGGAGCTAGTTTTTTAAATTTAACCAGTATCGTTGAATCAGGAAGTAAACATCAAGAATACTTAATTATGAGTAGGTTTGAATAGGTTTTATGGAACGGTAGAATAGTAAAAAAAGAGAGAAAAGATGAAACCATTAAATCCAAATATAGAGAAGTTATTAAACTTAGGAAAAGATTCAATAAATAATGTAAATTATAAAGAACTTGGTCTGACCTCTGAAAATACTCAAGAGTTATTAGATATTATTGTAAATGATACATTACATTTTAGTAACCAAAATTCAAATTATCCTTATGCACCAATTCATGCTATATATACATTAGCAAAACTGGAGATAGAAGAGCCTTTTGATACCGTATCAAAACTAGTTAAAGACTATGATGATGATTATCTAGCAAATGCAATAGTTGATTATGCCAAAGAGTTAAATTGCCTAAATAAAATTAACTCTATTCAGGATTTTCATAAAGCTTTGAATAGAAAAGTTAAAGAAGATATGATTATTCCAGAAGCAGTTATTACTGAAGAGCCTAAAGTTGTAGAGGTTAAAGAAGATATAATTATTCCTGAAGCAATTGTTACTGAAGAGGCGAAAGAAGAAGTTATAATTATTGAAAGTGATGAATTAATTAAAGAAGCTATTAATGAGATGCATGAGAAAGATAGTGATAAAGTTATTAAAGGTAGAGCTCCTGTTAAACAGCCTGTAAAACATATTAAAATTGGAAGAAATGACCTCTGTCCTTGTGGAAGTGGTAAAAAATATAAAAAGTGTTGTATTAATTCTTGATAATACCTTCCATATTATATAAAATATCCAATAAATTAGCTACTGACTATAATACAAAATCTATTATAGTTGGAGGTGCTGTTAGAGATCATTTTTTAAATAATTCTATTAAAGATTATGATATTGAAATTTATGGATTAGATAAAATTAAAGATTTAGAGAATACATTAAAAGAGTATGGTAGTGTTAATCTTGTTGGCAAAAGTTTTGGTGTTCTGAAATTTAATTTTGAGAATAAAGAGTATGATTTTTCATTTCCAAGATTAGAGAATAAAGTATCTAAGGGACATCGTGGATTTGATGTAATTTGTGATGGAAATTTAGAATTTAAAGAGGCTAGTAGGCGACGAGATTTTACTATAAATGCAATGGGATATAATATTGAGACTAAAGAATTTATAGATCCTTTTAATGGACAATATGATATTAAAAATAGATTATTAAGAGTTGTTGATAGTAAAACATTTATTGAAGATCCATTAAGAATATATAGAGCTATACAGTTTTCTGCTAGATTTGAATACTCATTATCTGAAGAGACTAAAATTCTATGTAAAAAAATGGTTAAAGATAAATTATTAACTGAATTACCAAAAGAGAGAATATATCAAGAGTTAATTAAACTACTTCTAAAGTCAAAAAGACCATCTATCGGATTTCATCTTATGAATATATTAGAAATAGAAAACTCTTTTAATGTAAAATATATAGATAAGTTTTTGAAATTAAAAACAAAAAATATAGAACTAAATATAAAACTTTCTTTAGCTACTCTCTGTATAGGACTAGGTGAAACAAAGACTAAAGAGTTACTTTATAGGTTCACTAATAACCACAATTTAATATTATCTATATTAAATCTTTTAAGTTATTATACAAAACCTCATCATCTATATACTAATGCAGATATTAAAAAATTAGCTACAAAAATAAATATTAGTGAATTAGTTACCTTAATAAAAGTGGATGAAAATAATTATAAAGTTGGAGAGTGGCTATTAGAGAATGCGAAAATATTAAATGTAGAAAATAGACCTATAAAACCATTAATTCAAGGACAAGACCTTATAAATTTAGGATTAATTCCATCTCCTAAATTTAAAGATATATTAGATAAATTATATCAAACTCAATTGGAGAAAGATATAATTACAAAAGATGAGGCTATTAGATATCTAAAGTTCTATACAAGTTCCAATACCACTACTTGTTAGAATTTCTAATAATAATGAATGTTCAACTCGTCCATCTATAATGTGAGCTTTTTTAACTCCTCCTCTAAGTGCCTCAATACAAGCATCTACTTTAGGAACCATTCCACCATTGATTGTTCCATCTTCTTTTAAAGCTTGTGTCTGTTCTATACTAAGATTTGTAAAAAGTTCCATATCTTTATTTAAAACACCTTTTGTATCAGTTAAGAATAAAACTTTTCTAGCTCTCATCGCTATTGCAATTTGACTTGCTGCTAAATCTGCATTAATATTAAATCCAGGATGACCAATTGTACTACTTGAAGCTATAGGAGCAATAACAGGCACAAATCCATCATCTATAATATTATCTACTATAGCTGTATTTACTGTTTCTATTATTCCTGTATATCCAAAATTATTAAAATCTTTTGCTCTTGCTTCTAAAAAGTTTGCATCTTTTCCTGATATTCCTATTGCTTTTCCTCCATGATTATTTAGCAAAGATACAATCTCTTTATTTATCTCTCCACTAAGTACCATTTCAGCTATACGCATAACCTCTTTTGTAGTAACTCTTTGACCATCAACAAATTGAGTATTAATTCCTAAATCTGCCAATAGTTTTGTAATACTAGTTCCACCACCATGAACCACAATAGGTTTTATTCCTACAATATGCAAGAGAACTATATCTTCTGCAAACTGTTCTTTTAAATCACTACTAGTTTGAGCAGAACCACCATATTTTATAACAATTTTTTCATTATTAAATTTTTTTATAAATGGTAAAGCATCTAGTAGAGTTCTTACTACTTCTATTTTTTGTTTCATATCTTTTACTTCCTAATAATAAAGGTTTATATATTCATCTATCTCTTTTAGAATAGGTTTTTTTATCTCTATCCTTAAGTGCATTATAGAGAGAGGCAACATGAATTTTTCTATTTTTACAACATCCTTCTGGGTTACAAGTAGAGAATCAGCACCAGAATCTCTTAATAAAGTTAAAATTACTTCTTCATCAAAATATGCGTGATCAGGTAATATTTTTTTAGCAATAATTCCATTTTTGGGGAGATATGGAATTAATCTTTTTGGGTTAGATATAGCCATAACTAAAAGCATTTTATCTTTCAGATTAGAGAAGCTAACTATTCTAGTAAAATCTCTATCTTCTTTTAATACAACATCAGCATATTTTTTTGTAAATGAGAACTCTCGCATAGGTCCAGCAGGGAATACAAATGAATTAATAATTTTACTAGGCTCTAAAATTATTTCAAATTTACGAATGTCTACACGATTAAATCCATCATCTAAAATAATAAGCTTAGCTCCATCATTTACAGCTTTTCTTACAGCATCTTTTCTATCTTCACTAACAATTACACTACAATTTGGAAGTAATTTAGCCATTAGCATAGCCTCATCACCACTCGTTTCTACATCACATAATATTTCACCGTCACGACTAACTTCGATAAGTCCACGACTTAATCTTCCGTATCCTCTTGATATGATTGTTGATTCTTCATATCGTGATGCTAATGCAATTACAAATGGAGTTTTACCACTACCTCCAACTAAAAGATTTCCTATACTAATAATAGGTATATCAAATTCTTCAGACTTTATGATAAGTCTTCTTAATCGCATTATTAGCCCATATATTATAGATATAGGAAAAAGTATAGGCATAAATAGATAATGATAAAACTTTGGGGCAAAAAAAAGCCCTTCAAAAAAAGAATTTATAATTTTACCCTCTCTTAAATATGTTCCTCTGCCACTTTCTTTATAATATCACAAACTTTCATAGCTTCATCATCTGTTAAACTGTGATACATAGGAAGAGACATAACTCTTTGATAAATTCCTAAAGCTCTAGGAAAATCAAAAACTCTTATTGAATATTTATTTTTATAGTAATCCATAAAATGTAAAGGAATATAATTTAATCCCACCATTACACCCTCTTTTCTAAGCTCTCTAGCAAAAGAATCTCTATTAGTATCAACTTCTATAATGAAGTAACCTAATGAGTTCTCTTTTTGAACAGTTGGCAAAGAAATATGTTTTATATTACTTAACTCTTTAAGATATATATTAGTTATCTCTTTCTTTCTTTCAAGAGCATCATCAAGGTTTTCAAATTCTGCCAAACAGATACTAGCGTTAATCTCGCTCATATTATATTGCCAACCAATATTTATAACATTGTATAGATAATCTACACTATCAAAAGATATACCATCTTCTTCTGCTCTAATACCATGAGTTCTAAAAAGTTTTGCTCTTCTATATAGTCCTTCATCATCTGTAACTAGTATACCACCATCAACAATACCTTTATGTAGATGTGGAGAGAAGCTGTAAGTTGTCATATCAGCTCCAGTACTACCAATAAGGTTACCTTTATATTTACTTCCCATAGCATCACTAGCATCTTCTATAACTTTTACTTTATACTTTTCTGCCATCTCATATAATCTATCTAAATCACAAACTTTACCAGCCATATGATTAATAATTACAGCTCTAAGCTTCTTATTTTTACTTTTAATTAGTGTCTTTTCTAATTTATCTAAATCAATTAGATAATCATGATCAATACAATCAACAAAAATTGGTTCAGCATCAAAATGCCTTACAACTTCTGGTAAATCAGGAAAGCTATTTACACTACATATGACCTTATCTCCCCTCTTTAAATCTAAAGCACACATAGCTAAGTGAAGTGCTGCAGTACTGTTAGTTACAGCTAGTGCATATTTAGCACCTATAAAAGAACTAAAATCCTTCTCTAATTTTTCAACTTTTGATTTACCCTCTAATGATAGAAGTTCTTCTATATAATCTTTATGTTTTTCATCAATTTTATGTCGATAAAATGGAATTATATCTTTCATTTTTATTCTCTCTTATATATATTTTTAGTTATTATACTATTCTTTTATAAATTTAGATTAAGAATTTTATATATTATTTAATCTTTACACTCTTTTGCACCAAGTTTTAATAATTCTTCACAAGAAAACCCAGCTTCTTTCCTTGCGTTTATATTTATGTGTGGTCGATGCTTTTTAATAAGTTTATAATTAATTAATATTTCTATATATTTTTCTTCAGTATCTAAACCATCTTTATCACATAAATATTTAAACCATTTATCACCTTTTTGAACATGGATTATCTCTTCGTCATATATGATTTTTAGCATATCCATTAATCTCTTAATTTTTGGATTTTTATGTCTATTTTCTAATTTCTTAATAATTTGAGGATTAACATCTAATCCACTAGCTTCATAATATCTAGGAATAATAGCCATTCTATCAACAATATTATGAGCTCTTGATTAAATACGCCACATTCGCAAGAATGAGGTCATGTATAAGGTTCAAGCTACCTTATTTAGTTGTTTTAGCAAAATTCCTCTTGCTCCATTTATATCTCTATCCACAATAATCTTACCATCAGTAATAGATTTTTTACCACCAAGCTTATCATCAATCACTCCGTCCCATGAACGAGTCTTAGAGGTATAGCTCTCATTGCAATCAACGATATGCTTACCATATTTTTTAGCATACCACTTAACTCTAAGCTTAAACTCATAGTGACCAAGAGAGAGCATCTCTCTTGCTGTTCTTCGTCTAATTCTTCGTCCTTGCTTCCTTGACATCTTCTGAGTCTCAAAGGTTGGAAGAAAAATCACATCATAATTTTGAACTAATTCATAGGCTAATCGGTTATGCAAATCCAGAAGCAAATCATCTTTCTTGGACTTCAACCTATCTATCTTTTTGTCAATTCCGCTAATCTTATCTTGATACCATTGCTCTTCATCTCTCTTAGTATTTTCAATAAGTTTTCTCTTTCCAAGAAGTCTATCAATCCTCTTCATTAGTGGGAAAAGTACCTCTTTGGAAAAATTATCTCCAGCAATAATAACCTCACTATCACTATAACAAGTTGCAAATGTTCTCACTCCTGGGTCAATCG